>DATMUX010000338.1:0-13971 GCA_035563695.1 Acidimicrobiia bacterium | reverse complement strand
GGGCAGCTCCGCATCTTGGCCTGGCGGACCTCGGGAACGGGTGAACGGGAATTCTCCGCGAGCCGCGGCACCGTCGCTACGCTCCGCCCGCCCCGACGATCGAGCGAGGAGCGCGACACCTGTGATCCCCGCCGCCGACGCCCCCACCCGGTGGTTCACGGCCTGGGTCGCGGTGTGGACGGCGATCGGCGCGGCGATCCGGGGCGGCTACGTCCTGCTCGTCGCGCGTCACCACCCACTCGCCGGCGACGCGCTCTACTACCACCTCCTCGCCAAGATGCTGCGGCGCGGGCTCGGCTGGAACGACCCGTTCCAGTACGCGTACCTCCAGGGGCTGCACCCCACCGCCGCGCACCCGCCGCTGTTCCCCGCGGTACTCGCCGCGTCGTCGTACCTCGGCTTCGACTCGCAGACGGGCCACCGGCTCTTCTCGTGCCTCATCGGAACCGCGGCCATCCCGTTGATCGCGCTCGTCGCGCGGCGCTACGGCGGCACGCGCGCCGGCGTGATCGCCGCCGCCCTCGCCGCGATCTACCCGCACCTGTGGATCAACGACGTCGGCGCGTTGTCGGAGTCGCTGCTCGCGGTGATGATCGCGTTGGTGCTGCTCGTCGCCGAGAGCACGACGCGCAGCCTGACCCTGCGGAACGCCGCCCTGCTCGGAGGAATCATCGGGCTCGCGGCATTGACGCGGTCGGAAGAGGTGCTGCTGCTCCCCTTGCTCGCGTGGCCGTTGCTCGCGCGCGGCACCGGCTCGGCGCGCGAGCGGCTGGCGCGGGCCGGCTGCGCGACGCTCGTGTTCGCCGCGGTGCTCGCGCCGTGGATCGGATGGAACCTGAGCCGCTTCGAGCACCCGGTGCTCATCTCGACGAACCTCGGCGAAACCTTGCACAACACGAGTTGTGACCCCGTCTGGTATGGGCCGCGCATCGGCTGGTGGATCTTCGTCCCGCCCTGCCCGAACGACGTCACCACTCCCGTACGCGACGAGTCCGAACGCGATCAGCGACTGCGATCGGGAGCGTGGAAGTACATCAGTACGCACGAGTCGCGGTACCCGATCGTCGCCGCCGCGCGGATCGGCCGCATCTGGGGCATGTTCAACCCGCGCCAGACGCGGTACCTCGAGCAGCTCGAGGGGTCGGGGCAAGGGGCGACGTGGATCGCGTTCGTGCTCTACTACCCGCTGCTGCTGTTGGGCGTCGCCGGGCTCGTGACGCTGCACCGCCGCCGAACGTCGCTGCTGCCGTTCATCGCGTTGATTGCCGTGGCCACGATCACGGCCGCGGTGTTCTACGGATCGTCGCGGTTCCGCGTCCCCGCCGATGTCGGGATCGTGGTTCTCGCGGGCGTCGCCCTCGACGCGCTGCTCGGCCGGGGCCGCACGTACGCGGCGGAGCGCGCGGCGTCCTCGTAAGCTGCGGCTGCGTGCCCGACGAGCCCGACGCCACCGAGACGACATCGCAGCCGGCATCGGAGAAGGAGTCGCACCCGCAGACGCGCCTCGAGCGGTTGCGGTCCGCGGCGGCCGACGCACGCGAGCGGTTGGAGGAGAAGCGAGAGACGTCGACCACCGTTGCCGTCGCGTTCGACGCGTTCGGCCACGACGTCGAGGCCGGGGGCCCGGTGCTCGCGGCCGCGCTCGGGTTCCGTGTCTTCCTGTTCTTCGTGCCGTACATCTGCTTCTTCGTGATCGTGTTCGGCTTCGTCGCCGACGTCACACACCGCGACGCGACCAATCTCTTCCGCGGGCGCGGGATCGCGGGGCTCACGGCCTCGGGGATCACCACGGGTCGCGACCTGTCGACGGGCGCGAGGATCTCCGCACTCGTGCTCGTCACGTACGCCTTGTTCGTGTCGGCACGCTCGTTCATCAAGGTGCTGCGCATCGTGCACATGCTCGTGTGGCGCGTCGCGCCGACACGCATGCGCAACGCGACGAGGGCCACGCTCGTGTTCATCGCGATCGTGACCGTCGCGCTCGTGTTCTCGGCGCTGATCGACGCGCTCCGCGCGCGCCTCGCCATCGGCGGCATCGTCGCCCTTGCGCTGTACACGTTCGTGCCGTTCGCCCTCTGGTGGGTCGTGTCGTGGTGGCTGCCCCACGGCGAGACCGACATGCTCGGCCTCGCGCCGGGTGCCGCCGTGTTCGCGATCGGCGCCGAGGTGCTCCAGGTGCTCACCGTCGTCTGGTTCCCGCACTACCTGCAGAGCAAGAGCGACGTGTACGGCGCGATCGGCATCGCGATCGTGCTGTTGCTGTGGGCCTACCTGCTCGGCCGGATGATCGCGATCGCGGCCGCACTCAACGTCGCGATCTGGCGGCGCCGCCGCGGCGCGACGCCCGATCTGCCCGCGTTCGCAACGCGCCTCCCGCTCGTGGGCGACCGCATCGGGCGCCTCTGGGCGCGCCTGGTCGGCGGCTCCGGGTCACCGCCGCCCGACGACGCCTCCTCGTGACGCGCGCCGCCGCGCCTAGTGCAACAACGCCTTCAGGGCGATCATCACGACCCCGAAGCTCGCGCTGAGCAGCGCCGTAGCGACGCGCATGAAGCCCGCCGAGCCCCGGCGTGACGCGGCCACCCATCCGAAGCCGGCCAGCATCACCGTTGCGGTCAGGAGACCGGCGTTGATGGCGGCGTCCGTGCTGCCACCCAGCACCCGCACGGCGACGACCACGACCAACGGCGCGTACGACGCCTCGACCAGCGCCCAGCGCTGGCGCAGCAGCACCAGCGTCGCGCCGCGGCCCATCGGCTCGGCCGTCGCGACCTGCTGGCCGAGCACCTCGGAGAACGCCTCGGCGATCCAATAGATGAGCACGGTGACGACGACGGACGTGACGACGTCGAACACCGTCCCGTGCTCGCCCGCG
Source organism: Acidimicrobiia bacterium (assembly GCA_035563695.1). Taxonomy (GTDB): domain Bacteria; phylum Actinomycetota; class Acidimicrobiia; order IMCC26256; family PALSA-610; genus DATMUX01. The sequence continues at coordinate 11,096 of DATMUX010000338.1, read as the reverse complement.
GCCGCCATGACTGCCGCGCTGACCACCAGCCCGTAGATCGCGGCCGACGCGGTGCTCTGGCGCCGCCAGCCGGCGGCCCAGCTCGCCGCGTCGCCGAAGTGTCCGCCCGGCGGGTCGGCTGCCGTCACGGGCTCGCCTCCACCGGGCGGGCGGCGACGGCACCGCCGGCCCGAGAGTGCAACCCGTCACAATGGTGGAGTCGCGCGAACGATCGGGCGCGCCGCGGCCGATACTCATGGTGTCCGTCGGGATCTTCCCCCCTGACCCCGGCGTGACGAGGCCGACAAAGGCCCGCACAACCGAACATCAGAGAGCGGTCCCCGAGTTGCACGAGCCGGGGGCCGCTCTCTGTCTTCACGGGCTCGTGAGCAACTCTGCGCCGAAGCGCTGCGTGAAATCGTCGACCTGCTCGTAGTCGGTGAGATCCCAGTCGTGCGACATGTCGGTGTACTTGCCGTCCTCCTCCTTGCGCACGATCCGGCGCATCAACCGCTTCATGAACCAGTTGTACTTGCTGTACGGGAGCGCGCCGGCGAACGTCTCGATGTGGCGGGGCTGCCAGTGCGTGCCGCGCAGGAAGCGGTCGAGCGTCTCGGCGACCTCGGCGTCGTGCCGGGCATCGTGGCCGGAAGACGCGAGCGACACCGAGAAGAACGCGTTCGGCCGGTTCCTCAGCTGGTCGCCATGCGTACGCACCCAGTGGCACAGCTCGCGCTCGTATCGTCCCGCGTGCACCGAGGCCCCGACGATCACCGCGTCGTACCCGTCGAGCGGCCGGGTTTCGTCGAGCGTGCGGACGTTGCGCACGGCGACATCATGGCCCGCGTCGCGCAGTCCCGTCGCGATGCGCCCCGCGAGATGGGCGGTATGACCCTCCCGCGTTCCGAAGACCACCAGGATGCGGCTCATGGCTCGCCTCCCTTGCTCGAAGACACCGACACTGTGCGCTCGCCGGCGGGGCCCGGGAAGGGCCGACCGACCCGTTGCCTCAGGAAGTCGGAACCGGCTCGCCCGGACAGCTGAGCAGCACCCGCGCCATCGCGGCCCGCTCCGCCGGTGTCACCAACAACCCCCACTTCGCCTTCACGGCGATCTGGCGCGCGACGTACGGGCAGCGGAAGGCCGCGCTCGGCGGCAGCCACCCGGACGCGTCACGATCGCCTTTCGCGTTGTTGAGCGCGCCCGAGACCGCGAGGAGGTTCAGCGGGTCGTTGGCGAACTGGACGCGCCGGGCGTCGCTCCAGCGCGCCGACCCGGTCCGCCACGCGTCACCGAGCGCGACGACGTGATCGATCTGGATGGCATCCGCGGCCGACTTCGCGAAGGCCATGCGCGTACCGCTGTATGGGTCGACGAGGTCGCCGGCCAGCACGACGCAGCCGTGGGTGCCGGGTCGCCACCGCAGGTCGCGGAGGTCGCGGTTCAAGACGTCGTTGCGCGTGTCGCAGCCGTTGTGATCGACGTCGGCCCACGCGGGCCCGAATCGGGCGCGGCGATAGCCCCCCACCGACGCGCCGTCTGAGAGCGGCAGCCGCGCGAGGACGCTCGCGGCCGGTCCGGTCGCGGCCGGTCCGGTCGCGGCGGGCAACGGCCGCGATTCGCCCGGCCGCGAGGTCGCGCACGCGCCGGCGGCCGCGATGACGATGACGGCGATCCCGGTTCGGACGATCGTTCGCACGGCGCTCGACGCTATTCGGTCGTTACGATGCCCCGATGCGTACCGAGCCGGTCGTCCTGCTGCACGGTCTGGGCTCGTCGTTCGAGCACGGGTGGCGCTCGACGGGCTGGGTCGACCTGCTCACCGACGCCGGGCGGTCGATCGTGCCCGTCGACATCCTCGGGCACGGGACCGCGGACTCGCCCCACGACCCCGCGGCGTACGCGCGACTCGATGTCACCGTCGAACGGGCGCTGCCCGACGCGGCGGTCGACGCGATCGGCTTCTCGCTCGGCGCGCAGCTGCTACTGAGGATCGCGGCGCGGCGCCCTGACCGGTTCGGACGGTTGGTGCTGATCGGCGTCGGCGAGAACCTGTTCCGCGGCGACGACGCGAGCGCGCTCGCGACCGCGTTCGAGCAGGGCTCCGATCCCGACGATCTCACGGCGCGCCTGTTCGTGCAGCTCGCGTTCAGCGCGGGGAACGACCCGCGCGCGATCGCCGCGTGCCTGCGCCGTCCGTCCGAGCAGTTCACCCCGGACGACGCGGCACGCGTGACGTGCCCGGCGCTCGTCATCATCGGCGACCGCGACTTTGCCGGTCCGGCCGACCGTCTCGTCGACGCGCTCCCCGACGCCCGGCTCGTGGTGCTCCGGGGCGTCGATCACTTCCGGGCTCCGAGCGAATTCGGCTGCATCGATGCCGCGCTCGAGTTCGTGGAGGCAGCTCTCTAATCCCCCGCCGAACCCACCGGCAACCTTGCGTGACTCAACCACCTCTGCGGTGGTTCCGCCACGCAAGGTTGCAGGAGGTGGGCGACGGCGGCGGGTTCCATCGACGCTGCGTAGTAAAAACCCTGCACGAAGTCGCAGCCCATGTCGACGAGCTGCCTGTACTGCTCGACGTGCTCGACGCCCGCGGCGACGACGTTCAATCCGACGACGTGGCCCAGGTCGACGATGCCGCGGACGAACGCCGCGTCGGCCGCCGACTCGCAGATCGCGTCGACGATCGGCTTCCCGACCTTCACCGCGTCGACTGGCAGCCGCCGCAGGTACGACAACGACGAAACGCCTGTGCCGAAGTCGTCGATCGCGATGCCCACGCCGACGTCCTCGAGCGCGTGCAACACCGCGGCTGCGCGAGCAATGTCGTGCATGATGGCGGTCTCGGTCACCTCGAGCTGCAGCCGGTCGGGACGCAGTCCCGACTCGGCGAGCGCCTCACGCACCACGGTAATGATGTGTTCGCCGGCGAACTGGCGCAACGAGAGGTTGACGAAGATCCGCAGATCCGGCTTCAGCGACGACCATACCGCGGCCTGCCGGCACGCCTCGCGCAGCACCCGCTCACCGATCGGCACGATCAGACCGGTTTCCTCGGCCACGCCGACGAATTCGCCTGCCGGCAGGAGCCCGCGCCGCGGGTCCTGCCACCGCACCAACGCCTCGAGCGCCGCGAGCTCACCGGTCGCGACGTCGATCACGGGCTGATAGTGGACGACGAGCTCGTCCGCGGCGATCGCGCGCTCGAGACCGATCTTGAGGCGGTGGCGGTGCACGACCGACGAGCTCATCGCCGGCTCGAACTCGTCGAAGCGTGCCTTGCCGTTGCGCTTGGCGGTGTACATCGCGACGTCGGCGTGCTTCATCAACTCGGCCGCCGCATCATCGGCCGCATCCTTCGTCACCGACCGGGGCGTCGCCGAACCGTGCGTCGCCCAACCGTGCGTCGCCCAATCGTGCGTCGCGACGCCGATGCTCGCCTGCATGACCACGGCTTGACCATCGAGGACGATCGGGTCGCCGAGGGCGACGAGGACGCGGGCGGCCAGGTCGCGCACACCGATCTCGTTTCCCGAGCCGGGGAGCAACACCCCGAACTCGTCGCCGCCGAGTCGCGCCGCGGTACCGTCGGGACCGACACAGCGCTCGATGCGCCGCGCGACCTCGGCGAGCAGCGCGTCTCCTGCGGCATGGCCCATCGTGTCGTTGACGGTCTTGAAGTCGTCGAGGTCGATGAAGAGCACCGACACGCACCGGCCGCGATCCCCGCACCCCTCGATCGCGCCGGCGACGCGGTCACTGAACCGCGCCCGGTTGGCGAGTCCCGTCAGCGAGTCGTGGCCGGCCCGGTAGGCGAGCTCCTGTTCGGCCTCACGCAGTTGCGCGAGCGACGTGTGGATCGCCGCCCCCTCGAGCGCGCCGCGATGACTCGCGAACGTCGCGAGCCTCCGGCCGTCGCCCCGGCCGAAGACGAGCACGGTGACCGTCGCCAGCGAAAGCGTGACGAGCACTGCGGGAACGGTCGAGAACGCGCCGGCGCCGCCCAGCACCGCGGCCGACACCGTGAGCACCGTCCCCACGACAACGGCGACGAGCCGCCCGTTGCTCCGCATGGTCGCCCTCCCAGGCTTCGCCGAAATTCCCGGCATTCCCCGCAGATTTCGGTATCGCCCGGTTCCGGCTCGAGATTGAGCGACGCGGATTTCTGTCACATTCGGGCCGAGCGCGTTGACATCGCGCCGCGGCCGCGTCAGAGGACGAGGGTGGCGGGCCGGGCCGAAGCCGGCAGCGCCGCACCGTCCGCCGCGCCGGCGAGCATCGCACCAATGTCGGTCGGGTCGAGCGCCGGCGCGTAGTAGTAACCCTGGACGAAGTCGCAGCCCATGTCGAACAGTTGCGCGTACTGCTCGACCTGCTCGACACCTTCGGCGACGACGGTCAACCCGACGACGTGGCCCAACTCAATGATGCCCTTCACGAACGCCGCGTCCTGCGGCGACTCGCACAGCGCGTCGATGATCGGCTTGGCGATCTTGAGCACGTCGATCGGCAGCTGGCGCAGGTAGCTCAACGACGAGAACCCCGTCCCGAAGTCGTCGATCGCGATGCTGACGCCGAGGTCCTTCAGCGCGTACAGCGTCGCCGTCGCCTCGTCGATGTCGCGCATCATCGCGGTCTCGGTGACCTCGAGCACCAATCGGCGCGGTTCGAGCCCGGCGGCCACGAGGGCGGCGCGCACATCGTCCACGAGATCGTCGTCGGCGAGCTGGCGGGTGGACAGGTTCACGAAGATGCGTACACCTTCGAACACGCGATCCCACGCCGCCGCCTGCCGGCATGCCTCTCGCAGCACGAAGCGGCCGATGGGGACGATGAGCCCGGTCTCCTCGGCGACACCGACGAACTCCGACGGGGGCATCAGACCGCGCGCCGGGTCCTTCCACCGAATGAGCGCCTCGACGCCGGTCACCGTGGCGGACGCGACATCGATCACGGGTTGGTACTGCAGCGCGAATTCGTTGTTGGCGAGCGCGCGCTCCAGACCCATCTTGAGCTGGTGCCGCCGCGCGACGGTCAAGCTCATGTTCGGCTCGAACTCGTCGAAGCGGCCCTTGCCGTTGCGCTTGGCCGTGTACATCGCGACGTCGGCGTGTTGCATCAGCTCGTCGGCGTTCGCGGCCCCGGTCTGCGCCGCGATGCCGATGCTCGCCTGCGCGACGACCGGCTGACCGTCGATCAACACGGGGTCGCCGAGCGCGACGAGGATGCGATCCGCCGCGGCTCGAACCACCGAGTCGTTGGCAACCCTCGGAAGCAGCACGGCGAACTCGTCACCGCCGAGGCGGGCGGCTGTGCCGACCCCTTCGACACTCGTGGAGATACGTCGTGCGACCTCCTCGAGCAGTGCGTCGCCGGCCGCGTGACCCATCGTGTCGTTGACGGTCTTGAAGTCGTCGAGGTCGATGAACAGCACCGCGGTCTTCGCGCCGTCGCGCGCGGCGGCGGCCAGGGCGTTGTCGACGAGATCGCGGAACTTCAGGCGGTTGGCGAGGCCCGTCAGCGAGTCGTGGTACGCCTGGTGCGCGAGCTCCTGTTTGAGCACGCGCAGCTGGGCCAGCGACGTACTGAGCCGGCTCTTCTCGAGTGTCGTGCCGAGATGATTCACGAACGTCTCGAAGAGGTGCAGCTCGTCCTTGCTGAACGTGTCGACGACGGATCCCTTCGCCCGTGCCGCCAGCGCGACACCGCACACACCCGACTCGTCGCTGAACGGCGCCACCATCAACTCGGCGAGGTCGACGCCGTCGCGCCGCGCGAACTCCGATCGGCCGTCGGGACGGTGGATCGTCACCTCGCGCGCCTCGCCCGCGAGCGCCAGCACCGCGGCGACCTCGTCGACCGCGCACGGCTCGAGCCGGAACCGCCGCTCGCCGGGTCCGGAGCACGTGCGGTACCCGATCGACTCGCCGGAATCTCCACGCAGCACGACTTCGGCGATCTCGGCGTGGAACGTCTCGCGCGCGAAGTCGAGGAGCGCGAGCAACCCGGCTTCGAGGTCGCGCGCGCCGCCGAGTAGCTCGGAGGCGCGGTAGAGGAACTGCAGGCCCTCGCTCTTCGAGTGCTCCGAGACGTAGGCGCGGTACGCGACCAGCACCACGGCGATCGGACCGACGAGCAGTACCGTCGCCGCGATCGACTCCGAGCACACGATGACGACGACGAGGCCGAGCATCGTGTTGACCACTGTCGAGAGCAGACCCCACACGAGACTCTTCAGGTTCTCGCGACCGGAGAAGTGGCCTTCGGCGAGCGTGATGGCAATCGCGATCGCGACGTACTGCACGACCGATGCGGCCGCCGCCGCGACGAGCGCCGCGAGCCAGTTGCGCGTGGAGAGCGTTCCCGACGGCACGGCGATCGCGTGGAACACGACGATGGCAATCTCGGTGCCGATTGCCCATTGCGCGAGATTGAACGCGATCTTCAGTGCACCCTGCCGGCGCACGAACACGAGGGCGACCGCGGATCCGGCCAGCTGTGCCGCGAGCAGCCGCAGCGGCGTCGTCGCGAACAGGCCGAGCACGAGCACGATCTCGTTGAGCGAGAACGAGTGGGCCTCACCCCGGAAACGCAGGTGCAGCGGGAATGTCTCGGCCAGTACGAACCCGCCGGCGAGCACCCACCACGGCAGACGCGCCGCTCCGGGCACGCTCACGCCCGCGCGCGCGACGGGCGGCAGCAGCGCGACGGCGCCGGCCGTCACGACGACGGTCAGGGCCCAGATGGGCCGGAGCGAGCGACGTCGCTCGGCTTCCATGGTCGTGTTGTCGGACTCACAAAGCTGCATCTTCACCCCCCGCTCGCCCCGTGTGTCCGATTCCTCAGCCCCGCATGGTGCAAAGAGGGCGCTCGGAGCCGCGGAGTCGATTCCATTAGCCTCGTGAAATGCGTCACTCGGGGGGTCGTGGTTCACTCGCGCTGCTCGTCGCGGGAGTGGTGGTCGTAGCTGCCTGTAGCGGAAGTGGAAGCAACTCAGGCACGGCGAAGGCCGGCGGCACCGCAAGCACGTCGTCGACCGTGCCCCGGGTCACACCCGCGACGGAGGTCATCTCGGACGTCGTTCCCGAGGGCGCGACCCGGCTGCACTTCGAGACGGGACCGTTCACGATCACGCCGGGCCAGAACAACATCGGCTACACGCGCACGATCCCCCAACCCACCCAGGACGGCTGGATCGTCGGCATCCAGACCAACTTGCGCCGCGCCGACGGCACGATTCCGCCCGTCGACGTCATCCACCTGCACCACGGCGTGTGGCTGAACCTCGCCGCGCCCGACGCCACCTCCCCGCGGCTGCCCGAACGCTTCTTCGCCGCGGGCGAGGAGAAGACCCGCATGCTCCTGCCGCCGGGCTACGGCTACGCCTACAAGACGACCGACCACTGGTTGCTCAACTACATGCTGCACAACCAGCTCTCGAAACCCGACAAGGTGTGGGTCACCTACGACGTCGACTTCATCCCGGCGTCATCGAGCGCAGCCCGCTCGATCAAGGCTGCGATCCCCGTCTGGATGGACGTCGAGAACGGCAGCATCTACCCCGTCTTCGACGTGATCCAGGGCAACGGGCGCGACGGCGTCTACACGTATCCCGACGACGCGAGCGATCCGTACCACGGCCGTCGCGCGCGCAACCAGTGGACGGCGCCGTACGACGGCACGCTGCTCGCCACCGCCGGCCACGTGCATCCCGGCGGGTTGCACGACGACCTGTGGCTCACGCGCCCGGGCGCGCACGCGCTGACCGGCCACGACAAACCCGGCTCGCCCGATACCGCGCACCTCTTTGCGTCGGTCGCGTCGTACTACGAGCCGGCCGGGCCGGTGTCGTGGGACGTTGCGATGTCGGCGACACCCGCCGGCTGGCGTGTCGCCGTGCACAAGGGCGACACCCTGTCGATCACCACCACGTACGACTCGCAGCGCGCGTCGTGGTACGAGTCGATGGGGATCATGGTCGTGTGGATGGCCGTCGGCGACACGTCGGGGAAGGATCCGTTCACGACTCCCGTCGACGTGCCAGGTGTGCTCACCCACGGGCACCTGCAGGAGAACGACAACCACGGTGGCGCGCCGGACGCGTCGCAGTACACCGACATGACGAAACTCCCGTCGCGGGTCATGGCGTCGGGCAGCGTGTTGCCGATCTCCGACTTCGCCTACGTCGGCGACATGAGCGAGGCCGCGACCGTCCCCGCGGTCAAGCAGGGCGGGTACCTCGTGTTCCGCAACGACGACGCGTCGAAGGGGACCCCGCACACGATCACCGCATGCCTGGTGCCCTGCGACGGCTCGACCGGCATCGCGTTCCCGCTCGCCAACGGCCAACCGCGGTTCGACTCGGGCGAGCTCGCGGCGTACGGGCCGCCGACGAACGGCCAGACCACGTGGTCGACGCCGACGAACCTCCCGCCCGGCACGTATACGTACTACTGCCGCATCCACCCGTTCATGCGGGGCGCGTTCCGCGTGGTGCCGAAGAGCCCCTGAGACGGTGAAGCACCCTCGGCGGTGGCTGCTGTGGGGCATTGTCGTCGCCCTCGTCGCGGTCTTCGGGTTCGGCGTGTGGTACGTGTTCGGCGGGGGCACGCCCGCGCGCCCGACCCTCGACACGTCGACGCCGGTGCAGGCCACCGGGCCGGCATCACCGGCCGGCGCGTGGAAGGTCGTCGCGGGCAAGGAGACGTACGTCGGCTACCGGATCTCCGAGACGTTCACGGGGGACATCGTGCACAAGACCGCGGTAGGTCGCACGCCGTCGGTCACGGGGCTCATGACGATCGCCGGACACGAGGTCACGCGCGCCGTCGTCGTCGCGCAGATGCAACAGCTCAGCAGCGATCGCTCGGCGCGGGACAACTACATCCACACGCACGGCATCGACAGCGACAAGTACCCGACGGCGCGGTTCACGCTCTCGTCACCGATCACGTTGCCGGCCGCGCCCGTCAAGGGCGTGCCGATCCACGTGGTGGCCAAGGGGATCCTGTTGCTGCACGGCGTGACGCGCCCGGTCTCGGTGCCGCTCGACGCACGCTGGACCGGCGCGACGATCCAAGTCGTGGGGTCGGTGCCGATCGTCCTCGCCGATTACCACATCACGCCGCCCGACACGGGCGTCGTCCGGGCCGACGGTGCGGGCACCTTCGAGCTGTCGCTGACGTTCGTCCCCGCCTGACCCCGCCCTTCTTCTCGCTTCTCGCGTACCTGCGTCAAATCTCCATGCGTCGTAGGGAACACTGACGCAGGTTCGCAAGGGGGAAGGGTCAGACGCCGATGAGTTTGCGGCGGACCGTCTCGGGGAAGAAGAACCACTCGTGGGCGGCGACGTCGTAGAGGCGCGTGGCGACCTCGGGACGGCGGCGCACGACGCGCGGGTCGAGCTGCTTCGAGGCGAAGCCGAACGTCCAGAACGCGCCCGGGTAGGTCGCGATCGCGGTCCATAGCAGGTCGGCGTGGGCGAAGCGACCCTGCAGCGACGTGAAGCAGTCGCGCACGACCTCGGGATGGAAATGGATCGACTCGGTCTGGGCGACGAGCATCCCGTCGGCGCGCAGGGACTGCTCGCACAGCGCGTAGAACTCGTCTTCGAAGAGCCGTGCCGCGGGGCCGATCGGGTCGGTGAGGTCGACCATGATCACGTCGAGCTCGCCGTGGAGCTCGGCGATCGACTCGAACGCGTCGCGCGGGCGCAGCTCGACGCGGGGATCGGCGAGCGTCTCGCGCGCGACCTGGTAGTGCTTGCGCGCGACGTGCACGACCTCCTCGTCGAGCTCGAGCAGGTAGACGCGTTCGATGCCGGGATGCTTCAGCACTTCGGCGACGAGATGCACGTCGCCGCCGCCGACGACCGCGATGTCACGGGGGTTCGGGTGCGAGAACAGGGCCGGATGCGCGAGCATCTCGTGGTAGACGTATGTGTCGAGGTCGGTCATCTGCACGATGCCGTCGAGCGCGAGCACCCGGCCGAGACGGGGCGACTCGAAGAGCATGACTTCCTGGAACTCGGTGCGGCGCTGCTCGAGCACCTGCGTCATGTCGTAGCTCGCCATCGACGCGCTGCCGGGCTCGTGCTCCTCGAACCGCGTCGTCGCGAGCTCGGGCGGCACGCCCCGCGTGAGGAACCGGCAGTCGACGCGCTCGGCCTCGAACGCGTCGCGCAGCACGTCGATGATCGCTTCGACGTCGACGGCAGTCCCACAGGTGAACAGGTCGGCGGCCGCGTACCCGTGCTCCGGCCACGTGTGCACCGCGAGGTGACTCTCGGCGATCACCGCGATCCCGGAGACGCCCTGCGGTGAGAACTGATGCACGAAGACGTCGATGAGGGTGACCGGTCCCGCGGCGGCGGCATCGCGGAGCGCCTGTTCCACTCGCTCCACCGAGTTGAGATGGGAGGCTCCCCAGAATTCACAGATTGCATGCCGTCCGAGTCCCGAGCCGTCCACCATCACCTGCCTTCCGCAGTCGTATCCGCAATCGAAGGGCGCACGCTATCGCCGGTTGGAGCGGGCCGGCCCGCACGGGGCATGAACACTGGAGGAACAGCGCCGGCGACACGACGAGCCGTCGCCGTGAATCGCCGGCCTCTAGAATGCACATCCTGCCCGGATGCGAGGCACGCACCCGACGGCAGGCCTGGTGACTGTAGCTCAGTTGGTGAGAGCGTCGGGTTGTGGTCCCGAAGGCCGCGGGTTCGAATCCCGTCAGTCACCCTGACGCCGCGAGCGCGGTGACGCGCGAGCGCGTTGCATCGGCGTTCACGTAGGCGACGACGCGTTGCAGCGGCCCGTCTACTGAGGCGAGCATCACGCCGTCAGGCTCGACCACCAGGCGGCGCGACTCCGTACGCGCGATCCGCTCACCCATGGCGATGAGCAGCGCGGCGGGATCGTGCAGCACGAGCGGGAGCGGCCCGTGCACGGCGCGCCAGGCCTGCAGCTGCTCGCCGAGGTACGGGATCGAGCTCGTGAGCAAGTCCTCGTCCTTGGGATGCGCGGTCACGCGTGCCGTCGCGTCGAGCGGTACGACGATGAGGCCCCCGGCGCTGCGTAAGAGATGTGCCGCCGCGCCGGGGTCGGTTCCCACGTTGT
>DATMUX010000337.1:0-2043 GCA_035563695.1 Acidimicrobiia bacterium | reverse complement strand
CCTAGCGACGAACGGCATGCGCACGCTCGTGCTCGAACAGCACTACGTCGCCGGCGGCAACGCGCACGTCTTCCGCCGCAAGCGCCAGTTCGAGTTCGACGTAGGCGTCCACTACATCGGCGACTGCGGGCCCGGCGGCGTGATCCCGACGATCCTGCGCGGCGTCGGTCTCGGTGGCAAGATCGAGTTCCTCGAGTTGGACCCCGACGGCTTCGATACGCTGATGTTCCCCGGCATCACCTTCCGCGTGCCGAAGGGCTGGGACCGCTACCGCGAGCGACTCGTCGCGACGTTCCCCGACGACGAGACGGCGATCCACGCCTGTATCGACGTGCTACAGAAGGTCACCGAGGAGTTCGCCGCCATCCGCATGCCGGTGACGCCCGACGACCTGCCGCGGCTCGTGCGGGAGGCGCCCACCTTCCTCAAGTGGGGGCTGCGTCCGCTCGCCGACCTGTTCGACGAGTGCGGCCTCGGCCAGAAGTCGCGCGCGATCATCGATGGCGAGAGCGGCGACTACGCCGTGCCACCCTCGCGCACGCCGGTGCTCCTGCACGCGGCGCTGATGGGCCACTACCTGAAGGGCGCGTACTACCCGAAGGGTGGCGGACAGGTGCTGCCCGCTCACCTCGTCGACGTCGTGCGCTCCAACGGCGGCGAAGTGCGCACGCGCGTGCGCGTCGAGCACATCATCATCGAGGACGGACGCGCTGCCGGCGTGCGTCTCGTCGGCGGCGAGGAGTTGCGCGCACCGGTCGTCGTGTCCAACGCCGACCTCAAGCGCACGTTCATCGACATGGTCGGCGCCGAGCACGCCTCGCCCGAGACGCTGAAGAAGGTCGCGCAGTACCGCATGGCGCTGCCGCTCTTCTGCGTCTACCTCGGCCTCGACATCGACCTGCGCGACACGATGCCCAACACCAACTACTGGTACTACGACACGTTCGATATCGAGGGCCTGTACCGCGAGGCGGCCGATGGCAAGGTGCCGTCGGCGCTGATGATGTTCATCACGGCCGGCTCGGTGAAGGACCCCGAGACCGAGATGATCGCCCCGAAGGGCTGCACGAGCATCGAGGTCATGACGCTCGTCCCGCCCGACTACCGCCTGTGGGCCGTCGAGGAGGGCCCGGCCGCCGGCGAGCGCTACCACGGCAACAAGGAGTACCGCTCCTTCAAGGACAGGCTCACCGACATGCTGATCGACGGCGCCGAACGCATCATCCCCGGCCTGCGCGAGCATATCGTCTGGAAGGAGGCGGCGTCGCCGATCACGCAGGAGAAGTACACCCTCTCGACGGGCGGCACTTCGTACGGCATCGAGCTGGCGGTCGACCAGTTCGGGCCGAACCGGCCCGGCGCGGCGACTGAGATCCCGGGCCTGTTTCTCGCCGGCGCGAGCACGATGCAGGGGCACGGCATCGGCGGCGTCATGGCGGGCGGCCTCGCCTGCGCGAGCGCCGTCCTCGGCCGCGACCTCGGCAGCGAGATCGGCGGCGGCGCGGTCTTCGGCGACCCGTCGAAGCTCACCGCCGGCGGCCCCGGCTGGGACCCCTGGGAGGCGAGCCGGTAGCGAGGCGATCCGCGTCACCCCTTCCCTTCAGGGCCCTTCAGGGAAGGGGCCGGGGGTTAGGTACAAGAACGGGCGGACTTTCGTCCGCCCGTCCGACGCGCGCGTGCGCGGTGGCGGGGCCTGGTTACACGTCCAGTGCGAACAGCTGCCGCACGGCGCTCTCGGCGTGGCGATGGTTGCCGTCGCCGTCCGCCGCTTCCGCGCGCAGCATCGCGATCGTCTTGTGCAGCAGCTTCTTCTCGAACGCCAGCGTCAGCGCCTCGATGCGTCGCCGGTCGTCGTCTGACAACCGGTCGAGCACCGCCGACGTCCGCGCGAGCTCGGACTGGCGGATCTCCTCCGCATAGTTGCGCAGCGCTGCGATCGTGCCGACCGCCCGCCGCACGTTTAGCCACTGCTGGAACTCCAGCACCTCCTCGTCGACGATCGCCCGAACGCGGTCGGTCTCGCCGATCCGCTCGTTGAGGTTC
>DATMUX010000336.1:0-3821 GCA_035563695.1 Acidimicrobiia bacterium | reverse complement strand
CGCCGACCACGGCCGTCACGAGCGCGCGCACGCGTGCCACTCCTGTGCGAGATCGACGCTCATTCGGCGCGCCGGTCGCCGCGGGGGTGCGCCCGCGGCCAGTCCTGCATCGGTACGCGCGAGCAACGCGCGCGTACCCGCTCCGGGCGCGGCCGCGACCTCGGCGATCTCGGTCACGACGCGCCGGCCGTCCGGGCAGCGCGCCACCTGCACGACCGCGTCGATCGCCGACGCGAGCTGGGCGCGCACCGCGGGCAACGGCAGCGCGATGCCCGAGCACAACACCAGCGTCTCCAACCGCGCGAGCGCGTCGGCCGGACCGTTGGCGTGGACGGTCGAGAACGACCCGTCGTGCCCGGTGTTGATCGCCTGCACCATGTCGAGCGCCTCGCCGCCGCGCACCTCGCCGACGATGAGCCGGTCGGGCCGCATGCGCAGCGCCGCCCGCACGAGTTCGCGCACACCGACCGCGCCCGCGCCCTCGGCATTCGGTGGACGGGCCTCGAGCCGCACGACGTGCGGTTGCTCGAGCCGCAGCTCGGCCGTCTCCTCGATCGTCACGATGCGCTCGCAGGGTTCGATCGCGCGCGCGAGCGCGTTGCAGAGCGTCGTCTTGCCCGCGCTCGTCGCACCGGACACGACGATGTTCCACCCGCCTCGCACCATCGCGCCCAGGAAGCGGCGCGCGCCGGCGTCGACGTCGAACGCGTCGAGCGGCACGCCGGAGGGCGCGAACCGCCGGATCGACACGCACGGACCGTCGGGGGCGAGCGGCGGCACGACCGCGTGGAGGCGGGAGCCGTCGGGCAGCCGGGCGTCGACCATCGGCGACGCGCGGTCGAGGCGCAGGCCGAGCGGGGCGATCACGCGCTCGACCACCCGCACGATCGTCGAGGCATCGATGGCGCACGCGACGGGGATCAGCTCGCCGGCGCGCTCTACGTAGACCCGGTCGGGCCCGTTGACGAGGACCTCGGTGATCGCGGGATCGGCGAGGAGTGGTTCCAGCGGCCCGAGCCCGCCGACATCGTCGACCAGCTCGTCGAGCAGTCCGTCGGCGGCGGGCACGTCGAGCAGCGGCGCCTCCTCGCGCAGCATGGCGGCGAGGCGGGCCCGCAGCGTCGCCCGGTCGACCGTCGCCGGGTCGAAGGGCTCCGCGAGCAGGCGGTGACGCAACGCGGCGCGGACCACGCTTCCCGAGACCCGGGCTCCGGAGTCGGCGGGCACGACGGCCTCCCCACGACGGGCGCCGCCAACAAGCGCGGCGCGGCCACTCGGGGAAGAGCGGGGGGAAGCCGTCGAGCACGGTACGTGCCGGGCGCTTTCGGGTCAAGAGGTACCGTCTGGTTCACGTTCAGTGGTTGCGGCTGGGGTCAATGCTGCTCAGCGTGACCATCCGTGACGAACGGGGCACGTGTGGCTCAAGGCGGCGCGCCCGAGGGCCGAGACATTGGGCACGGCCCGGGCAGGGACGCCAGGGCGCTTCGAGCAAGGAAGCCCAGCATGTTCCGCGGGCACAAGAAGAACCTCCTCTGGTTGCTGCTCCTGGTCGCGATCGTCGTCGCGGTGGGCACGGCGTTCACGGCGGCGAACACCTTCGACGCCCACGCCGGTAACCAGCTCGGTTACGGCAGCCAGGCCGTCTCGCCCGTCAACGTGTCGTACATGGACTACACGCTCGACACGACGGCCACGCTCGTCGACACCGTGACGTTCCGGACCGACGGCGACCTGACCCTGGGCGCGCCGCAGGAACACGGCTACGTGAACTTCGACATCGGCGGCGGACCGGGCACCGCGGTCGACTGCGGCACCGGCACCTACAACGTCGGCGGGAACTACACCCAGTTCGTCTGCGACGTGACCAGCCTGGCAGACGCCGCGCGCACGGTGCACGACATCACGCACACGAACGTCGCCGTCGCCAACGGCAACTGATCCAGCTGATCAGACCGGGAACCCGACGGGGGCCGAATTCCTCGGCCCCCGTCTCCCGCGTTCGGAACAGGCCGATAGGAATATCGTGAAGCCCGGCACGCTGATCGGCATGCTCGTGGTCGGTGTGATCGCGTTCGTGTGCATCCCGTTCGTGCCCGCGAACCTGGGCGGGAACACGACCTACGTGACGACCCACGGCATCAGCATGTTGCCGCGCTTCCACGCGGGCGACCTCGCGATCGTGCAACCCGCGCACGACTACCGCGTCGGCGACATCGCCGCGTACCACAGCACGACCCTGCGCGGCGCGACCGTGCTGCACCGCATCGTCGCGATCAGCGACGGCCGCTACACGTTCAAGGGCGACAACAACAGCTGGCTCGACCCGGATCACCCGACCCGCGCGCAGATCGTCGGCAAGCTCGCGATCCACGTCCCGCACGGCGGCGCCGTGTGGTCGTGGGTCGACCGCCCGATCATCTTGTTCCCGCTCCTCGCGTTGAGTCTCGGCGGCGCCACGCTCGCGATCGTCAACGGCCGGTCCCGGCACCAGCGCCGGCGCGGCCGCGCGACGCCCCCCGCGCGCCGACCCGGTTTCGCGCTTTCACCCGAAGCGGGCCGCGTCGCGATCGTCGCGCCGCTCGCCGCGCTCGTCGCGGTCGGCGGATGCCTCGTCGCCGCCCTCGCCGTGTGGCACATGCCGCGCACCGAGACCGCGATGCGACCCGAGAAGTACACCGCCACCGCGACGTTGGGGTACTCGGGGAGCGCGCCCGTGGGCGCGGCCTACCCCGGCGGCCTGATCTCGAAGGGCGACCCGGTATACCGGCGGCTCGTCGACCACATCGACATCACCCTCGACGTCGGGTTCGACGCGACCGGCGCCGCCGGCCACCACGTCACGATCAGCACCGATCTCGTCGCGCACGTGGCGAGTGCCGCCGGATGGTCGCGCGCCTTCGTGCTCAGCCCGATGCGCACCTCGACGGGGGAACGCGATCACCGGGTCGCAACGCTCGACCTGAACGCGATCCAGCGCGTCGAAGACCAGTTCGCAGTCGAGACCGGTCTCGCCGCGGATCAGGCGACGGTCGCGATCGCGCCGCTCGTGAACGTGCGGGGCGACATCGACACCGTGCCGTTCACGACCAACGTCGCGCCGAAGCTCACGTTCCAGCTCACCAAGACCCAGCTCCTGCCGACGCCGGGGGCGAGCGGCGCCGTGATCGGCGGCGCGGCGGCAGCCGGTTCCAACCCGAACGACGCGTCGGCGGCGAGCACCTCGGGCGCGATCTCTCGCACTGTCGTGCAGGCCCACATGCTGCGGGTGTGGCGCGTCGCCGTGCCGGCCGAGTGGGCGCGCGTCCTCGCGCTCGCGCTGGCCGCGCTGGTCCTCGGCGCCGCGGCCGCCGTCATGACCGCCGATCGCCGCCGCTTGCGCAAGGGTGAGGTCGAGACGATCACCGCGCGCTACGGCCGGCTGCTCGTCTCCGCCCACGCGCTACCGCCGCTCGACGCCCGCCCCGTCGTGCACATGCAATCGATGCGGGCGCTCGCACGCGTCGCGAACCTGCACGAGGAGCTCGTCGTCCACGCCGCCGGACCGGACACCCACCGCTTCGCGGTGTACACGGACGCGGCGGTGTACGTGTACGACGTCGCCATCGCGGGGCGCTCGGCCCGGCGCGCCATGGCCGTCGCGTGAGGCGTTTGTCCGGTTTCTGACGGCGGTTGCCCGGCACGGGCCCTTGCCCGGGCGCTCGGGCCGGCCGATCGAGGAACCAGGACATCGTCCGGAAACCGTCCCGAAAGGGAGGCCATGTTGGGATCGGTCGCGGCGCTCGGCCGCGTCGCCACCGCCTGGACCGAGGGCACGCGCCCCC
>DATMUX010000335.1:0-3008 GCA_035563695.1 Acidimicrobiia bacterium | reverse complement strand
CGCGCCCGAGTCGTACTACAACACGATCAAGTTCTGGAAGACCCCGTTCGCCCAATGCGGCAACGGCCAGAGCAATTGTGTGCCGCAGCAGAAGTGGACGGACGCCTGGACGCAGATCACCGGCTGAGGTCATCTCGATCTCGTGAGCGTCGAGACGGCCGGTACCGGCCGCACGAATCCCCGCGTGGCCCGGGCCTCGGCGGTGCTGTGGCGCCGGCCGTGGCTCCGGGCCTCGCTCACGCTGTCGCCCGCGCTCGCGTGGTTCGTCGTGATCTACCTCGCCGCGCTCGCGGTGATGCTGATCACCGCGTTCTGGACCGTCAACCCGTTCACGAACCACCTGGAGCACACCTGGACGCTCGAGAACATCCGCCAGGTCTTCACGCCGACGTACGAGCGCATCATCGTGCGGACGATCACGATGGCGGCCGCGGTGACCGTCACCGACGCGGTCATCGCATTCCCGTTCGCGTACTACATGGCGCGCCTCGCCACCCGGCGCGTGAGGAACCTCTTGTTCATGGCGGTGCTGCTGCCGCTGTGGGCCAGCTACCTCGCTCGCATCTACGCCTGGATCGTCATCCTCACCAAGGACGGCACGCTCAACTGGACGTTCGGCCACCTCGGCCTGCCCCAGCCGAACATCGGCTACACGACCACGGCGATGTGGCTGGTGTTCTCGTACATCTGGCTGCCGTTCATGATCATCCCCGTGTACACGGCCCTCGAACGCATCCCGGACTCGTACCTCGAGGCCTCGGGCGACCTCGGCGCGCGCGAGAGCCGCACGTTCCGCAGCGTCGTGCTCCCGCTCGCGCTGCCGGGGCTCGCGGCGGGCTCAATCTTCACGTTCTCGCTGACCCTCGGCGACTTCATCACGCCGCTCCTGATCGGCGGGACGAACTCGAGCCTGATCGGCAACGTCATCTACAACAACACCGGGAGCGGCAACAACCTGCCGTTCGCCGCGGCGATGGCGCTCGTGCCGATCGTGATCATGGCCGTGTACCTGTCGCTCGCGCGATGGGTCGGCGCGTTCGAGGCGATGTGATGCAGGGGCGATTCACGAAGATCTTCCTCGTGGTGTGGACGATCGGTGTGCTGCTCTTCCTGTTCATCCCGATCGCCACGATCATCGTCTTCGCGTTCGACCGGTCGACGGTGCAGAGCTGGCCGATCCATCACTACACGATGCATTGGTTCAGCGTGGCGTGGAACGACAGCGAGGTCCACGACGCACTGAAGCTGTCGGTCAAGGCGGGTCTCTTCGCGACCATCATCGCGCTCGTGCTCGGGTCGCTGGCCGCGTTCGGCGTGCACCGTTTCAAGTTTTTCGGGCGCGAGACGATCTCGTTGGTGCTGGTGCTGCCACTGGCGCTGCCGGGGATCATCACGGGTCTCGCGCTGCAGTCGTTCTTCACCTACAACCAGACGAACCTGTCGCTCATCACCATCGTCATCGGACATGCGACCTTCTGCATCGTCGTGATCTACAACAACGTGCTCGCGCGCCTGCGCCGGACGTCGGGATCGTTGCCGGAGGCGTCGGCCGACCTGGGCGCGCACGGGTTCCAGACGTTCCGGTTCGTCACCCTGCCGACGTTGTCGACGGCGATCATCTCCGGCGCGCTGCTCGCGTTCGCGCTGTCGTTCGACGAGGTCATCGTCACCACGTTCACGGCCGGTGCGCAGAACACGCTTCCGCTGTGGATCTTCGGTGAGATCCGCACCGGCCAGCAGCTGCCGGAGGTCAACGCGGTCGTCGTGTTCGTGCTGCTGCTCACCATCATCCCGGTCGGCGTCTCGGTGTGGCTCACCGGCGGCGGAGGGGTCACGCGCTCGTCGGTGCACTCCGCGCCCGGCGAATGACCGCGTTGCGCGGGCGGGCCGCCGTCGCGGGAATCGGCCAGACGCGGTACGCCAAGAACATGGAACGCACCGAGCTCGATCTCGCCCTCGAGGCGATCCGCGGCGCCTGCGACGACGCGGGCGTGCCCGCGACCGCGATCGACGGCTTCGTGAGCTACCACGTCGAGCAGGTGGCCGAGGTCGACCTCGTCGGCGCGCTCGGCCTTCCCGAGCTGCGCTACATGGCGCGGACGCCCTCGGGGGGCGGGGGTGCGGCGTCGATCCTCGGCCTGGCCGCGGTGGCGGTCGCCAGCGGGACGGCGGAGTATGTCGTCGCCTTCCGCGCGCGGAACCGCTCAAAGGCTGCGTCGTACGGGGGCGACCCGAACCAGGGAGGACGGCCGTGGGAGAAGGGCGGGGAGCGCCTGCGCGACTCCCGCCAGTGGCACCACCCGTTCGGCGTCGCGGCACCGGCGCACGAGTTCGCACTGATCGCTCGCCGTCACATGCACGTCTACGGGACCCGCGCCGAGCACTTCGGCATGCAGGCCGTCGCGCAGCGATTCCACGCGAGCCACAATCCGGCCGCCATCATGCGCGAGCCGCTCACGCTCGACGACTGGGCCGCGTCGCGCCCGATCGCGGAGCCGATCCGGCTCGTCGACTGCTCGCTCGAGAACGACGGCGCGGCGGCCGTGCTCGTGACGTCGCTCGAACGGGCGCGCGATCTCCGCCGGCCTCCCGTGCCGGTGCTCGCGCAGGTGCAGTACGGCGCCCCGATCCACATGCAGCTGAGCGAGTTCTTCGCCACGACGGCGGCGTTCGGCGAGCGCGACGGCGGCGCGGTGAACGCCGGCCGGCGGTTGTTCGGCGAGGCCGGACTCGCTCCCGCCGACGTCGACGTCGCCCTGGTCGTCGAGCCGTTCACGGTGGCGGTGCCGCTCGCGCTCGAGCAGTACGGGTTCTGCGAACGTGGCGCGGGGGGACCGTTCATCGAGAGCGGCGCGACCCGCTGGCCCGACGGTGCGTTGCCGGTCAACACGCACGGCGGGTCGAACGGCGAGGCCTTCGTTCACGGCGTCAACCACCTCCCGGAAGCGGTCCGACAGCTCCGCGGCACCGCGTGCAATCAGGTGACCCGCGCCGAAGTGGCGTTCATT
>DATMUX010000334.1:0-7846 GCA_035563695.1 Acidimicrobiia bacterium | reverse complement strand
GCCTCGGCCGCCGTCTCGGCCGCGGGCGCGCGCCGGCGGCCGCCGCCCGCGCTCACGACGCGCCGCCCCGTGGTCTGACCCGCGGTCTCGCCGACGGCCATCGCGGCCTCGCGCGCGATCTTGTCCTCGACCGCGCTCTTGTACGGGAGGATCTCGCCCTTGTAGATCCACACCTTCACGCCGATCCGCCCGAAGGTGGTGCGCGCCTCGGCCAGGCCGTAATCGACGTCGGCCCGCAGCGTGTGCAACGGAACGCGTCCCTCGCGGTACCACTCCTTGCGGCTCATCTCCGCACCGCCGAGGCGGCCGCTGCACTGCACGCGCACGCCGAGGGCCCCGGCCTTCATCGCCGTCTGCACGGCCCGCTTCATCGCCCGACGGAACGACACCCGTCCGGTGAGCTGGTCGGCGACACCTTGGGCGAGCAGCGTCGCGTCGATCTCGGGCTGTTTGATCTCCTGGATGTTGAACTGGATCTTCGGGTTGCCGCTGAGCTTGCGCAACCCTTCGCGCAGGCGCTCGGCCTCGGCGCCGCGCCGGCCGATGACGATGCCCGGACGCGCCGTGTACACGTCGATGCGCAGCCGATCACCCGTGCGCTCGATCTCGATCCGGCTGACGGCCGCGCGCTCGAGCTGGCGCCGCAGGTAATCGCGGATCTTCCAGTCCTCGATCAGCGACTCGCGGTATTCCTTCTTGCCCGCGATCCAGCGCGACTTCCAGTCGGTGGTGACGCCGAGCCGGAACCCGTAGGGGTTGACCTTTTGACCCATGGCTATTCCTCTTCGCCTTCCGGCTCGGCTTCGGGCTCGACCTCGTCGGTGGGAGCTTCCGCCTGGACGCCACCGGCCTCGACCTCTTCCTCGGGCGGGACCTCGGCGCCCTCCGGCTCCTCCGCCTCGTCGGCACGCGCGCGCGATCGGCGGACGCGCTCGGCGCGCCGCCGCTGCGCGACGGCCGCACCCCGCCCGGTGCTCTCCTCGCGCCGCCGGCGCTCTTCGAGCTCGTCGACCGCGAAGCGCTCGAGGACGATCGTGATATGCGACGTGCGCTTGCGGATCCGGAAGTAGCGGCCGCGCGCCCGGGGCTGACCCCACTTGCGGGTCGGGCCCTCGTCGGCCCACGCCAACGCGACGAACAGCTCGTCGGGGGGCAGTTGGTGATTGTTCTCGGCGTTCGCCACGGCCGAGTGCAGCAGCTTCAGGACGTGGTCGGCCGCGTCCTTCTCGCAGAGCTGCAACACGCGCTCGGCATCGTCGACCGGCAGGCCGCGCACCAACTCGAGCACCTGACGAACCTTGTAGGGGGAAACAGGCAGGTAACGGCCGGTTGCCCGGGCTCCCGGATTCGTCGTCGTCGCAGCAGCCATCAGCGCTTGCTCGATCGCTCTTGTCCCGCGTGGTAACGGAACGTACGGGTCGGTGCGAACTCACCGAGCTTGTGCCCGACCATCGCCTCGCTCACGTACACGGGCACGTGCTTGCGGCCGTCGTGCACGGCGAGCGTGTGGCCGACCATGTCGGGCGTCACGGTGCTGCGGCGCGACCAGGTCTTGATGACCTTCCGCTCGCCGGCCTCGTTCATCGCCTCCACCTTCTCGCGCAGGTGATCGTCGATGAACGGGCCCTTCTTCAAGCTGCGGGGCATGCCTTATTACCTCCGTGCGCCGCGGGTACGCCGCCGGCGGATGATGAGCTTGTCGCTCGCCTTGCCCTTCTTGCGCGTCCGGCCCTCGGGCTTGCCCCACGGCGAAACCGGATGCCGCCCGCCGGAGCTCTTGCCTTCGCCTCCGCCGAGCGGGTGGTCGACGGGGTTCATCGCGACGCCGCGTGTGTGCGGGCGCTTGCCCTTCCAGCGAGCGCGTCCCGCCTTGCCGATCGAGATCAGCCCGGCCTCGCTGTTGCCGACGGAGCCGACGGTCGCGCGGCAGTCGATCGGGACGCGCCGCATCTCGGTCGACGGCAACCGCAGCGTCGCGTACGCGCCTTCCTTGGCGATGAGCTGGATCGCGGCACCCGCACCCCGGCCGAGCTTGGCCCCGCCACCCGGCTTGAGCTCCACGTTGTGCACGGTCGTACCGACGGGGATGTAACGCAATGGCAGCGCGTTGCCGACCCGGATCTCGGCGCCCTGGCCGCTCTGGACGAGGTCGCCGACCTCGAGGCCCTGCGCGGCGATGATGTAACGCTTCTCACCGTCGAGGTAGTGCAGCAACGCGATGCGGGCGTTGCGGTTTGGGTCGTACTCGATCGCCGCGACCTTTGCGGGTACGCCGTCCTTGTTCCTGCGGAAGTCGACCACGCGGTACCGCTGCTTGTGGCCGCCGCCCCGGTGACGCGACGTCATACGGCCGTGCGCGTTGCGCCCACCCGTCTTCGGCTTCGGCTTCGTGAGCGACTTCTCGGGCTTCTTCTTCGTCACCTCGGAGAAGTCGGAAGACGTCTGGAACCGGCGCCCGGCACTCGTGGGTTTGCGCTTGCGGATGGGCATCAGTCTCAGCTCCCGAAGATGTCGATGCGGTCCTCGCCGGCGGCGAGGGTCACGATGGCGCGCTTCTGGCTGGACTTCGTGCTGTACCCGCCCGTGCGGCGGTTGCGCGTGCGCTTGCCCTTGCGGTTGATCGTGTGGACCTTTTCGACCCGCTTGCCGAACAGTTGCTCGACGGCATTGCGGATCTCGATCTTGTTGGCGTCCGGCGCGACGACGAACGTGTACACGTTGTTGTCGTAAGCCGCGTAGCTCTTCTCCGAGACAACCGGCTTGATGATGATGTCGCGGGGGTCCTTGTTACTCATGCGACTCTCCCGAATCCGACAACCGCGCGACGACCGTCTCGAGCGACGCCTTCGAGAACACGATCGAGTCGTTCACGAGCACGTCGTAGGCGTTGAGCTCCTCGGGCAGCACGATCTGCACGCGCTCGCCGAGGTTGCGCACCGACTTCCACACCGCGTCCTCGGTACGGAACAGCACCAGCAGCACGCGCGGCGCGCGTTCGCCGTTCGGGCGAAGACCCAACGCTTCGAGGAGCTTCACGCCGTCCTTGGTCTTCGGCGCGTCGATGCCCCAGTCGTCGACGACGACGACCTTGTCCTCCGCGGCGCGATCCGACAGCGCCGAACGCAGCGCGAGCCGGATCATCTTCTTCGGTGTCCGCTGCGAGTAGTCGCGGGGCTTGGGGCCGTGCGCGACTCCACCGCCGCGCCACTGCGGGGAGCGGATCGATCCCTGGCGCGCCCGGCCGGTGCCCTTCTGGCGCCACGGCTTGGCCCCGCCGCCCCGCACCTCGGCCCGGGTCTTGGTGCTGTGCGTTCCGGCGCGCTTCGACGCGAGCTGCGCGGTCACGACTTGGTGCATCACCGCGACGTTCGGCTCGATGCCGAAGATCTCGTCGGGCAGTTCGACGGTGCCGCTCTCGTCACCGCCTCCGGTGCGCATCGTGACCGAGCTCATGCCTTCACCCCCGCCTTCACCGCGTTGCGCACGAACACGAGGCCTCCGGCCGGTCCGGGCACCGCGCCGCGCAGCAACAGCAGGTTGCGCTCGGCGTCGGCGTCGACGACCTCGAGGTTCAACGTCGTGACGCGCGTGTTTCCGTACTGGCCGGCCATGCGCAATCCCTTGAACACCCGCGCCGGCGTGGCGCACGCACCGATCGCGCCCGGCGCGCGGTGCTTCTTGTGATTGCCGTGCGATGCGCCCTGACCCTGGAAGTTGTGACGCTTCATCACACCGGAGAAGCCGTGGCCCTTGCTGATCCCGGTGACGTCGACGCGCTCGCCGGCCGCGAACACGTCGGCCTTCAGCACCTGTCCGAGCTCGAAGCCGCCGAGGTCGGCGACCCGGAGCTCGGCGAGGTACTTGGTCGGGTCGGCGTCGGCGGCCTTCAGGTGACCGAGCTCGGGCTTGGTCAAGCGCTGGGCCTTGGTCTCGCCGAACGCGAGCTGCACCGCGGCGTAGCCGTCGCGCTCGGGCGTCTTGATCTGCACGACGCGACACGGCCCGGCCTCGATGACGGTGACCGGCACGACCCGGTTCGCGTCATCGAAGATCTGGGTCATGCCGAGCTTGCGGCCCAGAATCCCTGTGTTGGCCATCTCTCGTCGACTCCGGCTTGCGGATGGGGGCTTGCGGATGGGTAGCGATCACTGCACGCGAACGCTCCGCTCGGACGATTCCGGGCGGAGCGCGTGTCTCGGTTGTGCCGCGCGGTTCCCCGAATCGGACGTGCCGGCGGGGCCTGCGCGGGCCTCGGTTGATGTCGCGCGGCGGCCCGAGGCCTGGGCTGCGGCGCGGCGGGACGCGAACCTGCGCCCCGATGAGCCGGATGATGCTAGCGCGTTGCAACGCCGAGGTCGATTCGCTCTCCGTCTCGGGGTACCTCGGCTTCGGTCTCAGGCGCTGGTAGCGTCGGCCGACTGAGAGAGGGCGGCTCGGGCGGCCGACACGCACAGCAACGCCACCCCTCACTATGCGTGACCATTCCAGGAGCGCCGACCTCGGCGAGAGCGAGCAGGCGGCCGCCGCGGCCGTCGAGCCGGCGGTCGAGCCCCCCGAGCGCGCCGCCGGCGATCCGGAGTCGATGCCCCTCCGCCCG
The DNA here is from genome assembly GCA_035563695.1 of Acidimicrobiia bacterium. GTDB lineage: Bacteria > Actinomycetota > Acidimicrobiia > IMCC26256 > PALSA-610 > DATMUX01. The sequence continues at coordinate 3,249 of DATMUX010000334.1, read as the reverse complement.
TGGGTTCGGGTGGCAGCCGAGTACCTGCCGATCGTCGCGTTGTTGCTCGTGGCGGCCTATCTCTGCAAGGTCTTCTACCAGCCCGGCCACGATTGGGGCGACGACTTCGCGCTCTACATCCACCAGGCCAAGGCCCTGGTCAACGGCAACGTCGGTGAGGTCATCGCCGTCAACCGGTACGCGATCGACAACTCGGGCTGGAGCAGCTTTAGCCCGCTCGTGTATCCGTGGGGCTTCCCCATGCTCATCGCGCCCGTCGTGGCGATCTGGGGCGTCGATTACGCCAAGCTCAAGACCGTCGTCATCCTGACGTTCCTCGGCTTCTTGTTCTGCATCTACCGCCTGATCCAGCGCCGCGCGGGCACGCTCGCCGCCGCGCTGGTCGTGGCGCTGATGGTCTCGTCGATCTCGTACATCGGGTGGACCGAGTCGGTGTTGTCGGACTTCCCGTACCTCTGCGCGTCCGGCATCGCGCTGTTATGGATGGACCGGTGCCGGATCCGGGAGCGGTTCGAAGCCGAGGGCATCCGCGACCTGATCGTCCTCGGCCTGCTCATGGCCTATGCGTACAGCGTGCGGCGCGAAGGGTTGGGGTTGGTCGCCGCGTTGTTCGCGGTACACGCGGTGACCGTCGGCGGTCGCTGGTGGAACGGCCGGAGCCCGCGCGCCGAGTCCGGATCCGAGCCCGCGGCAGCGGCAGCGGCAGCGGCAGCGGCCGAAGACGGTAGCGACGTCGGCGGCGCTGACAGCGGAGGCGAACCCGCGCCGCCGGACCGGCCGATTCGCTGGTCACGCCTCGCGATTCCCTACGTCACGTTCGCGGGCGCGGTGATCGGGCTCCAGCTCGCCCTGCCGTCGGTGCTGTTCCCGCACTTCGCCGGCACCGGGACGCAACAGATCAAGCCGAACCTCATCTGGTACCGCGACATCCTGGCCGAGGACATCGGCATCAAGGACATGGGCGTGAACCACCTCGACCTGCTCGGGCACTGGTGGACCGCCGCCCTCGCGCTCGGATTGTTACTGGGCCTGGCCGCAGTCGGCGCGCTGGTGCGCTTCGTGTTCGCTCGCGCCGAGGACGCGATGTTGATCGCATACGTGCTCGGCGTCGGCTACATCGTGCTCACCGCGCCGTTCCACGAGGGGCGTTACCTGCTGGGGATCGTGCCCTGGCTCGCGTACTTCGCGTATCAGGCCCTCCCGACGCTCGCGGCCGCGGCACGGCGACGGCGCTGGGTCGGTTCGGCCGTGGTCACAGGTGCCGTCGTCGTCAGCGCGGCGGGCCTATCTGTCTTCGTCATCGCCAACTCGACCGACATGAAGCACGCCGTCGACTACCACCGCGTCTACAACGGCGTCATCAACGGGCCCACGACGCCCGCGGCGCTCGAGATGGAGGACGTGGTGCGCCGGTGTACACGCGGCGACGACGTCGTCGTGTTCTTCCGGGCGCGCGCGATGTCCATGCTCACCGACCGGAGGTCGATCCAGACCGGTGACATCAATCTCGTGATGACTCGGGGTGATTGGTACGTGATGAACAAGGGCAGCACGTATTCGCAGCCGCTCGTCGACGACGCCGAGGCGAAGCGGCTCGGGCTGCGCAAGGTGTGGGAGAACTCGGAGTGGGTGCTGTGGCTGGTGCCGGGTGGCGCGGCCGACCATCGCAAGCTCCCCTGCTGACACAACCAAGGGCGGCGGAACTGTGAACGACGACATCGAACTCACGATCTTGATGCCGTGCCTCAACGAGGCAGAGACGGTCGGCACCTGCGTCACGAAGGCGCGCTCTTGGCTGGAGCGCGCCGGGGTGGCGGGCGAGGTGGTCGTCGCCGACAACGGTTCGACCGACGGCTCCCGGGCGCTGGCCGAGGCGGCGGGCGCACGCGTCGTTCCGGTCGACATCAAGGGATACGGAGCGGCGCTACGGGGCGGCATCGACGCGGCCCGAGGGCGCTACATCGTGATGGGCGACGCGGACGACTCGTACGATTTCTCGAACCTCGACCCGTTCCTCGAACGACTGCGCGCGGGCGACGACCTCGTGATGGGAAACCGGTTCCGGGGCGGCATCGAGCCCGGCGCGATGCCACCGCTCCACCGATACCTCGGCAATCCCGTCCTTTCGTTCGCCGGCCGCGTCATGTTCAACGTCCCGGTCCGCGACTTCCACTGCGGGTTGCGCGGCATGCGCACCGACGCGATACGCGCGCTCGAGCTGCGCACGACTGGAATGGAATTCGCGAGCGAGATGGTCGTGCGGGCGTCGTTGGCGAAGTTGACGATCAGCGAGGTCCCCACGACACTGAGCCCCGACGGCCGATCGCGCCGGCCGCATCTCCGCACGTGGCACGACGGGTGGCGCCACCTCCGCTTCCTCCTGCTGTTCAGCCCGCGCTGGCTGTTCCTCATCCCCGGCGTGTCGATGACCGCGGCCGGGTTGATCCTCACGGCGATCCTCAGCATCGGCGGGTCGATCTCGATCGGCTCCGTGACGTTCCAGGCCAACACGCTCGTGTACGCCGCCGCCCTGACGCTCGTCGGGTTCCAGGCCGTGACGTTCGCGTTGTTCACGCGCATCTACGCGGTCGCGAAAGGGTTCCTGCCCGCGAGCGACCGGCTCGACCGTCTCGGAGGTCGCTTCCGACTCGAACGCGGGCTCCTGTTCGGGCTCGTGGTGTTCCTCGCGGGTCTCGCCGCGGCCGCGATCTCGCTCGTTCGTTGGCACGCGAAGAAGTTCGGGCCGCTCGACGCCGACGCGCAGCTGCGCGTCGTCGTGCCGGCCACGCTCGGGCTCGTGCTCGGTTCGTGGATCGTCCTGTCGAGCTTCTTCTTGTCGATCCTCGGGCTCGACAAGGAGATCCGCCTCGAATAGCCGGCTACGACTCCAGCTTCTCGAACACGAACAGGTTGTTGAGCGCCAGCTGGAAGCGACCGCGGGTCAGGAGCTTGAACCCCGCGTTCTCGAAGATGTCGGGCGTACGCCGGACGTCGAAGCCGTGATGCTCTCCCTCGTGCATCCCGTCGATGACGTGCAAGCCGACGAGCACGGTGAGGATGTGGTCGACGGCCGGCGACGGAATCGTGAGGATGCAGTGCCCGCCGGGTGCGAGGGCGGCGAAACACGCGTCGGCGATGGCGTCACGCTCGTCGTCTTGCACGTGCTCGAAGAACGCCAGCGCGGTGACGACGTCGAACTCTTCGGCCGTGTCGAGATCTTCGGGAAAGCGGCCGTGCAGGTAGCGGAAG
>DATMUX010000333.1:0-7212 GCA_035563695.1 Acidimicrobiia bacterium | reverse complement strand
AGAGCGGCGGCCGCCGCCGTGAGCCGCGACGCCCGGACGCTCGCCGCGCTCGTCGCATCCGACCCCGACCCGAAGGTGCGCGCCGTCGCCCTGGCGGCGCTGGTGCGCTCGGTGCCCCGGGCGCAGGCCGGAGCGGTGTGGCAGCAGGCCGCCGCCGACCCGCATCCCGGGGTCCGGCGCCGCGCAGCCGAGCTCGCGCCGCGGCTCGGGCGGGCGGCGCCGTGTCGCGTGCTGGTGACGCTGCTCGCTGACCGCGACAGCTGGGTTGCCGAAGCTGCCGCCTTCGCACTGGGCGAGCACCCGCGCGTCTCCCGCCGCGCGCTGACGGAGCTCATGCACGCGGCCGCGTCGCACCACGACCCCCTCGTGCGCGAGGCGGCGGTCGCCGCGCTCGGAGCGCGAGGCGATCCGGCCACACGGGCGGCGGTGCTCGCGGCGTGCGACGACAAGCCCGCGATCCGCCGGCGCGCGGTGCTCGCGCTCGCCGCGTTCGACGGCCCCGACGTCGAGGCCCGCCTGCGCGCGGCGCTCGGCGACCCCGACTGGCAGGTGCGCCAGGCCGCCGAGGACCTCCTGGCGGCGCCCGACGTCACTCCATGAAGAGGTCGCGCAGGCTGTCGAAGCTCTCGAGGCAGCGACCCGCGCCCAGCACGACGCACTCGAGCGGTGCGTCGACGAGGTGCACGGGGAGGTCGGTCTCCTCGCTGATCCGGCGATCGAGGCCGCGCAGCATGCCGCCCCCGCCCACCAGGTGCACGCCGTTCAGGATGAGGTCCTGCGCGAGCTCCGGCGGCGTCCGGGCGAGGCACGCGATCACGGCGTCGCAGATCGCGCGCAGCTGTTCCTCGATTGCGGCGCGCACTTCCTCGGGGACGAGCATGATCGTCTTGGGCAGGCCCGACATGAGGTCGCGCCCGCGCACCTCGGCCTTGAACTCGTCGTCGACCGAGTAGGCGGAGCCGATCGCGAGCTTGATCTCCTCCGCCGTGCGCTCACCGATCGCGATGCCGTACTCGCGCCGCACGTACGCCTGGATCGCCGAGTCGATGTCGAACGATCCCACGCGCACCGCCTCGAGCGCGACCACGCCCCCCAACGAGATCACCGCGATCTCCGTGGTGCCGCCGCCGATGTCGATCACCATGTTGCCCATCGGCTCGTGGATCGGAAGCCCGGCGCCGATCGCGGCCGCCATCGGCTGTTCGAGGAGATGGGTCTGAGCCGATCCGGCGCGCCGAGCCGCTTCCAACACTGCCCGCTTCTCGACGTGCGTGATCGCCGAGGGTACGCAGATCAAGACCCGCGCCCGTGACAACCGATTGACTCCGGCGCGTTGGAACAACAGCCGGATCATGCGCTGGGTTATGTCGAAATCCGTGATGGCGCCGCCGCGCAGCGGCCGCACCGCGACGATGTAGCCGGGCGTGCGCCCGATCATCTGCCAGGCCTCGTGACCCATCGCGAGCACGTCCTGGGTCCGGCTGTTCAGCGCGATGACCGTCGGCTCGTTGAGGATGATGCCGTTACCGCGCGCGTAGACGAGCGTGTTGGCAGTGCCGAGGTCGATGGCGAGGTCGCGCGGCACGGCGGTCCCTGCTCACTCCGGCCGGCGCCGGCGGCGGCGCGGCGCCGGCGTGTCGGGGTCGAGGGCACGCAAGCCGCGCTCGAACTCGGCGATGCTGTGGTCCATCGAGGTCGGTCGCCGGTTGCGCATCAGCACCACGGCAATCCCGACCGCACTGCCGACGACCGCGATCAGAAGGAATCCCACGGCTCAGCGCACCGGCTCGATCGGATGCTGCTCGACCGCCCAGCCGGATCCGGCCGACCAGTGCTCCTGCTTCCAGATCGGCACGCTGCGCTTGAGCGTGTCGATCGCGAACGCGGCCGCATCGAACGCCGCGTCCCGGTGCGGCGCGGAGACGACCACCGCCACGGAGGTCTCCGACAGCGCGAGCTCACCGACGCGGTGGAGCAGGGCCACCCGTTCGACGGGGGGCCAGCGGCGGCGCAGCTCGTCGACGATCTCGCGCATGGCGCGGCATGCCGGCTCGTCGTAGGCCTCGTAGGTCATCGCCTCGACGCCGTCGCGGCCCTCGGCGTGGTCGCGCACGACGCCGAGGAAGCTCACGACCGCCCCGGCGGCCGGAACGGTCGCCCAGCGAACGGCGAGGTCGGCCGGCAAGGGCTCGTCGGTAAGCGCGACCCAGTCGCGCGCGTCGGGCATGGGCCGGAGCACGAGTTGCAGTCTACGAAACGACCCCGCGCCGCCGCCTGCCCGCGGCCTCGGAGCGGGCCCGCGTCGTTACACTCGATCGCCGATGCGGCACGGCGACAGTCCCGGCGACGATCGCCCCGGCGAGGGCGACGGCGAGGTCGACGGCGAGGTCGACGGCGAGCAGGAGCCCGGCCAGGCTTCCGACGCCGGCCACGCTCACGACCTCGATCACCCCCTCGATCACGACGACCCGGCGGCCACTCGCAGCTCCCCGCCCGACCGGCGCGACCGCGCGTGGGTGCACCCGAGCGAGCTCGTCGCGCCCGCATCGCCGCCCGCGAGTGACCGCAAGACCGCGCAACGTCGCCACGGCGCGGCATGGATCTGGCCCGCGGTCGCCGGCGTCGCGGGCGCGCTGGTCGCGGTCGCCGGACTCGTCGTCGCGGGAACGATCGATCGCGGGTCGACACGCGACAACGACCCCGCGACCAGCCCGACCAGCATCGACCGGCCGGCACTGCTCGGCGCCGACAGCGCGGGCCGCGTACGTGCGTCGGTCGTCGCCGTGTCGGCGCGCGACGAGCACGGCACGCGCCACGGCTCCGGGGTGTGCATCCGTCACGGCGACGAAGTGCTCACATCCGCCCGCGTCGTCGGTGACGCACAGACCGTCGATATCGTGACCGCCGACGGCACGCATTACGCGGCGCGTGTCGTGGGGCGCGACCAGGTGACCGATCTTGCGCTCGTCGCCCTGAACACCTCCGTCGACATGCCGGCCGCGGAGCTCGCGCAACAGACGCCGGCCGACGGCGCTCGTATGTGGGTGATGAGCGCACCGTCCGCCACCGCGGCGGGCGCGTTGGCGAGCGCGGGCACGGTGTCGTCTCGCGATGCGGTCGTGGTGGCGAGCTCGGGACCGACGACCGGTGGACTCCTCGAGATGACGGCCGGAACGACCGCGGCCAGCGTGGGCGGCGCGCTCGTCGACGACTCGGGCAGCGTCGCGGGCATCGTGCTCGGCCCGGTCACACGCAGCGACTCCACGTACGCGGTGCCGATTGCCGCGGCGATCGCCGTCGCCGAACAGCTCCGCACGAACGGGCGGGCGACCCACGGCGCGCTCGGCCTCGCCGGTGTCGACGCGAAAGCGGGCGCCACCGTCGTCTCCGTCGCGGCCGGGGGACCGGCAGCCCGGGCCGGCGTGCGCTCCGGCGACGTCGTCGTCCGCGTCGACGGTCGCGAGGTCACATCGATCGACGACGTCATGGCGATCGTGCGATCCCGGTCACCCGGAGCGGCGGTCGAGCTCGAGGTGCGACGCCACAAGGCGGAGCTGCACCTCCGCGCCGTGCTCGGCACGACGACGGGCTAGGGAGACGACAGCGCAGCGACCGGGCCGCGCGAGAGATCGGAGCCGCCGATGCGGCGGAGATCGAAGCGCCCGAAAGCGAGGGGGCGGAGCGTGGAGTCGACCCAGAAACGTGCCCCGAGTTCTCGGGCGGGGGCGGGACGCGCGACCATGGTCGGTGTGGACGCGCTCTCCGATCTCGACCGTGAGCTGCTGAACGCGGTCCAGTGGGACTTCCCGCTCGATCCGCGGCCGTTCGCCGTGCTGGGAGAGCGGCTCGGCATCGACGAGCCGGCCGTGCGCGACCGGGTCGCCGCCGTCAAGGAGGCCGGCGTCCTCCGCCAGCTCTCGGCGATCTTCGACACGCGTGCGCTCGGATACTCCTCCGCGCTGGTAGCGGCCGAGCTCGATCCGGAGCGCATCGACGACGCCGCCGCGGTCATCAGCGACCATCCCGGCGTCAGCCACAACTACAAGCGCAACCACGCGTACAACCTGTGGTACACGGTTGCCGTGCCTCCGGGCGCTTCGCTCGACGAGCACGTCGATGTGTTGCATCGGGAGTCGGGCGCACTCGTCACGCGCAAGCTGCCGACACTGAAGCTGTTCAAGATCGGCGTCAAGCTCGACATGACGGGCAAGACCGCGGCCGACGCGAAGGCCGACGTCTTGGAGCACGAGCGCCCCGAGCGCAGAGCCGAGATGCCGGCTCCCGACCTCGACGAGCTCGACATCGCGACGATCCGCGTCGTGCAACACGACCTGCCGACGGTGGAACGGCCATTCGCCGCGTACGCCGACCGGATCGGCGCCGACCACACGGGCGCGACGGTCACCGAGGACGACGTGCTCGCGCGGTTGCGGTCGTTCAAGGAGCGCAAGCTCATGCGACGCTTCGCCGCGGTGATGAACCACCGCACCGCCGGCTTCAAGGCGAACGCGATGGGCGTGTGGGCCGTTCCGGAGGACGCGCTCGACGTGATCGGACCACAGATGGCCGGATTCGCGGCCGTGTCGCATTGCTACCGGCGACCGACGTACGACGACTGGCCGTACAGCGTGTTCACGATGATTCACGGTCGCAGCGCGCGCGACTGCGAAGCCACCGTCGAGGCCATCCGCAACGAGACCGGCATCGATGAGTACTGCTTGCTGTGGTCGATCAAGGAGTACAAGAAGGTTCGACTCGAGTACTTCACGCCCGACTGGGACGCCTGGGCCGCGAAGCACATTCCTGCTCCCGCGCGCTAGACCCGGGCCACCGAGCGTCGCCGGTTCCGGCTCCGCCGCCATCGCAACAACCAGGCCGACAGCGCGGCCACGGCCGTCGCCGCACCCGCCGCCGCGAGCCAGACGACGAGGTGATCGGGCTCGGCGCCCGTCGCGAGCAGGATCGTCTCGTCGTTGGAGTGTCCCGGCTTCCAGCCCGCCTGCTTCAGGCGGTCGTTCGCGACGACATACGGATGCACGAGATACGGCAGCACCGAGGGCGGCGCGTCACCGAGGCCGGTCGCCCACGCCGCCGCGAGCACGCGTTCGGCGAGCTCGGCCGGCAACGGCGGCGTACGGCGGACAGGAAGCAGCGCGCGCGCTTCGTCGTGCTCGAGCCAGCCGTCGGCCGCGACGTTGTAGGCCCCGTCGAGGTCGGTGACCGCCGCGAGCTCGAGCGCGGCGGCCGCATCGTCGAGATGCACGACCTGCACGGGCGGCGTCGCGCCGCGTACGTGCACCGGCAGGCGCCCGGTTGCGATCATCGACAGCAGCGACGACGCGCCCCCACCGAGAACGGGCGCGATGCGGAGGCGCGTCGCGAGGCGGCCATCGTGGGAGCTCGCCCACTCGACGAGGAGCCGCTCGCATTCCGCGTCGACGATGGCCGGGAGGTAACCGGGATTCGGGCGCAGCGGTGCGTCCTCGGTGATCGGAACCGGGTTGTTCGCCCACGCGCCGTACACCGCCACACTCGACGGCCGCACGACCTTGCGCACTCCTGACGCGCCGAGCGCCGCGAGCAGCACGCGCGTTCCGTCGACGTTCACCCGAGTGAAGAGCTCTGCATCGGGCATCGGGCCGACGACCGCGGCGAGATGCACCACGACGTCGACGTTGCGGAGGTACGGCGTGAGCTCCGAGCCGAAGACGTCGAGCCGGTGGAAGTCGAGCTTGCGCGCCCGGCGCGCGGGGTCGCGCACGTCGAGTCCGACGATCCGCTCGACGTGGGGGCTCGCGTCGAGCAGTGGGAGCAGGCGCTGACCGATCAGCCCGGAGATCCCCGTGACGCCGACGACCTGTCCGTCAACCATGCTCCATAGACTGGCCCAGTGGGTGACGTTCCCCAAATGCCCGGTGTCCCGAACCCCTTCGGCTTCGACATGAACGAGCTGATGCGGATGCTCCAGTCGCCGGGTCCGGTGAACATGGAGGTCGCGCTCACCACGGCACGGGCGATGGCGACCGTCGACCTCGAGACCGGCGAGCCTCGAGCGGAGCCGGCGGTCACGCCCGAGCAGGCGCAAGCGTTCGAGGACGTGGTGCGTGCGGTGCAGCTCGTCGTCGGCGAGACCACCGAGGTCGCCTCGGCGCTCACGTTACGGGCGCGCTGCGTCGACCGGGCGACGTGGGCCGAGACGACGTTGTCGGGTCTCGAGACGGTGCTGACCGCGCTCGCGCGCGCATTGGGGCGCTCGACATCCGGACCGGCCGACCTCGCGAGCGCGGAAGGTGTTTCGCCCGACGCGCTCATCGGCATGATCATGCAACAGCTCGTCCCGTTGTTGCTCGGCGGCTGGGCCGGGTCGATGATCGGGCTGCTCGCGCAAACGGCGCTCGGCCAGTTCGACTTGCCCTTGCCACTCGACGGACCGCCGACTCTGCTGTTCGTCGCGCGCAACGTCGACGACTTCGCGCAGTCATGGTCGCTGCCCGCCGACGAGATGCGCTACGCGCTCGCGTTGCGCGAGACCGTGCACGGTGCACAGCGCGCGGTGCCGTGGGTGCGCGAGCGCATCGTCGAGCTCGCGTGCACGTACGTGTCGGCGTACGAGGTCCGGCCCGAGGCGATCCAGGACCAGTTCGGCGATCTCGGATTCGACCCCAACAACCCGTCGGCCATGGAATCGATGACGGCGCTCTCGGATCCAGACGTCCTGCTCGGCGCGATGCGTTCCGAACGCCAGGCGCCGCTCCTGGCCGACCTGCAGCGGTTCGTCGCCGTGCTCGAGGGCTACACCGACGTGGTGGTCGAGTCGATCGGCGACCGCGTCGTCACCTCGCACGCGCGCATCGACGAGGCGCTGCGGCGCCACCGTCTCGAGCGGGGCGACGCCGCGAGCTTCGTCGACCGGCTGCTCGGGCTCGAGCTCGACCGGACGCACTACGACGCGGGGGTCGCGTTCTGTCGCGGCGTCGTCGAGCGCAGCGCCGGCCAGCTCGATCAGCTCAACCGCCTGTGGACGAGCGCCGCGATGGCGCCGACCCAGGCCGAGCTCGAGGCGCCGGGACTGTGGCTCGCGCGCATCGACCTCCCCTGAGCGGCGTACACCCCCTCGCTTTGGAGTCGCAGCACGCGCGATCTCGTCATCCCGTGACTCCAAAACCCCTCGGGGCGGGTCAGAAGTAGCTGAGGAGCGCGGGTGCGGGCGCC
>DATMUX010000332.1:0-3548 GCA_035563695.1 Acidimicrobiia bacterium | reverse complement strand
TGCTCTCCGTGCGTCGCGGCGGCTCGTCCCTGCTCGATCGGGACGCGGGCAACGGGCTGCGCGTCAGCATCGATCGCTGCACCGCGGGCGGCGGGTGGCGCGCCCGCCCGCGCCGCGCCGGTTATGAGTGCCCGGGCAAGGTCGCGACCGTGGTCGCGGCGGTACCGATCGCCCGGATCAAGGGCCGGCTGGTGCGCCTGCCCGACGTCGCCTCCAACCGAACGGTGCACCTGCTCGTGACGCTCACGTTGCCCGCCACGGCCGGGAACGCGTTCGAGCGTCTCCAGTCGTCGCTCGACTTCACGTTCATCGCTCGCTGACCCCTGTGTGACGGCTGACACTCGGTGCGGAGAAAAGCCGCGGATGGTGTGCTTCACGTGACCGAAGGCACGGCAAAACGGGCATCGGGGTCCTTTGGTGACCGCCGAGTCCCGCCGACAACCTGTCCGTTCTCGACACGAACCAGACAGAGGGCCGATGCGGCGAGCGCCGGCCCGGGAACCGGGAGATTGCACCTGTGACCGCCACCGCACCGAACCCTCGCCGGCGCCCGGGACGATGGAGCCTCGTCGCCGGCGTCGCCCTGATCGCCGTCGGCGTGATGTCGTTCAATGCGTACGCGAGCTTCACGGCCTCGGCTTCCTATAACCAGGCGGTCGGCACGGGCACGATGGCGCTGACGCTCGCGAACGAGACGAGCGCGACGACCAACTACAACCTGTCGGGTTCGGCGCTGGCCCCGGGCGACACGATGCAGCGGGGCATGCTGTTGACGTTCGGTGGCACCGTCGCGGCCGGCGACCTCAAGCTCAGCGCCTCCGACTCGTCGCCGACCGCGCTCGACGACGGCACCGCGAACGGCCTCACGCTCACGATCGAGGCGTGCTCGCAGAAGTGGGACGAGACCACGTCCGGCGGCATCCCGACATTCGCCTGCGGCGGCAGCCAGTCCACGGTCATGGCCGCGACCTCGGTGCGGACCCTGATCCAGACACCGCAGACGCTGACGACCAACCTCAACCTGGGCGGGGCCAACCACCTGCGGCTCACCTGGGCCCTGCCGGCCGCGGCCGACAACACCTTCCAGGGCCTGTCGAACACGATCGCGTTGACGCTGACCTCCGACCAACGGGCCGCGACCAACAAGTAGTCGGGTGAGGACGTGACTGCCGTGCTGGTGGCGACCGGATGCGAGGGCGGACGGCTCGGGCGCGCCGCGCGCCACGCGCTCGCTCGCCTCGCGACCTTCGTCGTCATGGGTGCACTCGTGCTGGTCGCGGCGGGCGACGCCGCCGGCCGGTTCCGCCTCGTTCCGGCGCCTGAACGCACCGGCGGGACCGCCTACTCGAGCACCGACCTCGTTGCCGTCGTCCCCGTGCCCGCGCCGCGGCTGCGTGAGGGTGACGTGTTGATCGTGCGCAACCCGCGCGAGCACGCGTTGTTGCGGATCGACAAGATCGTCGACTCCGACGGTCCGCAGGTCCATATCGCCGGTGATCCGGCGAGCCGCGTTCGTCAGCTCGGCGGAACGTCGTGGCGCGTGCGTTTCGCCATCCCGTACGCGGGCATCCTGCTGGGGCTGCTCGCCGGCCCCGTCCAAGGGGCGCTCTTCGTGGTCGCGGGCCTGGCCCTCGTTGTGCGCGCCGAGATGCGTCGGGGACGGGATCCCTCGACCGAGCCACGGCGGGCGGCCGGGGCCGGAGCGTGACGCTCCTGCGCGCCGGCGCCCGAGCCGGCGCGGTCGCCGGTGTCGCGGCCGTGGCGCTCGTCTCGATCGGGGCGGCCGTCGGTCGCTTCCACGCCACCCCGGTCGGTGCGCACGGTCCGGGCGTGCAGGTCGAGCGCCGCGACCTCGCCGTGATCGTGCCCGTCCGGCCGCTCCAGGTGCGCGCGGGCGACATCCTCATGGCGCGCCCGCGCGACGCCGGGCACGAGGAGCTGGTGAAGATCGTCGCGGTCGACTCGTGGACGCACGACGTCTTCACGCTCGACGCGCAGGGCCGGCCCGAAAAGCCGAGTATTGAATAGTCGCACCCTTCAGTTCAAGGCAGGTGCCTTGGGAACCGAAGGGATTATCGATGTCATCAGCACGGAAGACGGCGCCGAGGGCGGCGGCGATCTATTGCAGGATCAGTCTCGACAGGGCGGGTGACGGCCTTGGCGTTGAGCGTCAGGAGGCGTTGTGCCGGAAGCTAGCTACGGAGCGAGGGTGGCCGGTGGCCGAGGTGTATGTCGACAATGACCGCAGCGCGTACTCGGGTAAGCCGCGCGCGGCGTATCAGCGGATGCTGGCGGATCTCGGAGCGGGGCTGCGGGATGCGGTGGTGTGCGTGGATCTGGACCGGCTGACGCGCCGGCCTGCTGAGTTGGAAGCGTTCATGGATCTGGCGGACACGCATCGTGTCGCGTTGGCGAATGTGTCCGGCGATACCGATCTGTCGAGCTCGGATGGCCGGTTCAAGGCGCGGATTATGGGCGCCGTCGCGCGCCAGGAGTCGGAGCGCAAAGGCGAGCGGGTGTCCCGGGAGGCGGAGCAGGCGGCGCGGCGGGGGGTGCCGCGGGGGTCGCGGCGGCCGTTCGGGTATGAGCCGGATCGCGTCACGGTCCGCGAGGACGAGGCCGCGTTGATCAAGGATGCGGTGGAGCGGGTGCTTGCGGGAGTGTCGTTGCCGTCGATTGCGCGGGACTGGAACGCGCTGGGGATCTCGACACCGCAGGGTGCTCTGCGGGGCTGGTCGGGCACGTCGGTGGTCGAGGTGTTGCGGAACCCGCGCATCGCCGGGCTTCGCACCTATCACGGCGAGGTCGTGTCGGAAGGGGTTTGGCCCGCGATCGTGGACCGCGAGACCTTCGAGCGACTGCAGGTCAAGATACGACGATCGGCCCGGCCGGGCCGGCCTGCCCGGCGTCTGTTGTCCGGCATCGCTCGGTGTGGGCTGTGTGGGTCGCCGATGTGGACCTCGACGCATCAGCGCGCCGGCGGTCGGCGAGTACCGCGGTATGCCTGCATGGCGGGACCGGGCAAGCCCGGCTGCGGATCGCTCGCCATCTTGGCGGAACCGCTCGACCAGTTGCTCACCGAGGCCGTGCTCCATCGCCTCGGCACGAAGGCGATGGCCCGCGCCCTTTCCCGTAAGCCGAAGCGAACGCCGGCCGATGTTGACGTGGCGCGGCTCGAACATGACCTCGAAGATCTCGCTGCCGATTTCGGCAACGGTGACATCACCCGACGGGAATGGCTTGCCGCCCGTAAGCCGCTCGAGGACCGCCTCGCCAAGGCGCGCCGGGCCGTCGATGCGACGAACGGCACGGCGGCGTTGGAGCCCTTCCGTGGCGGAGATGTCCGGGTTGCGTGGGAACGGCTCGATGTCGATCGCCAGCGTGCGGTCCTGGACGCTCTGATCGAGCGCGTCCTGATCCGTCCCGCCACCATGCTCGGTCGGTTCAGCCCCGACCGGGTGGATGTTGTGTGGCGCGCCTGATCACTTGCGGAGACGGGGGCGAGCTCGTCGCCGCAGGAACACGCGCCGTGCCGCATTTGCGACCGC
>DATMUX010000331.1:0-5491 GCA_035563695.1 Acidimicrobiia bacterium | reverse complement strand
GAGATGGATCATGTCGCGCTCGGTGAGTATGCCGATCGCCCGGTCGTCGTGATCGATGACCACGACCGAGCCGACACGGTGGTCGTGCATGCGTTGCGCGGCGGCGGCAACGGTCTCGGCCGGCTGCGCGGTGACGACCGGGCGACTCATGACGTCGGCGACGGTCCGTTCTCCCGAGCTGGGTGTGCCGGCCACGGGCCGCAGTCTACGACCTGATCATCACGGGTCCGGCCCGTAGAGCCGCCGGACGCTCGCGTTCGCAAGATTGCACGTGATGATCAGGTCGCCGCTGCTCGTCAGCGAAAGGCCGTACGGTATGCCGAGCGCGCCGCCGAGCGCCGGGCCGCCGTCGCCGGGGTTGCTCGAGCCGCCCCCCGCGACCGTGGTGACATTGCCGCCGGCCAGCGCGCGGATCTTGTTGGTGTTCGAATCCGCGATGTACAGCGTGCCCGTGTTCGCGTCCCACGCGACGTCGATCGGCCAGCTCAGTGTCGCGACCGTCGTCGCGGCGCCGTCGGCCGACCCGGGGAAGATCCCGCTGCCCGCAACGGTCGTGAGCGCGCCGCTCGAGTCGATCTTGCGGATGCGGGCGTAGTTCGTACCGAAGTACTGCGCGACGTAGATGTTGCCGTTGCCGTCGATGTCGATACCGACGGGGTTGGCGAGGGTGCCCGACGTCGCGGTCGCGTTGTCATTGTTGCTGCACGAGCCGAATGTGCCTCCGATCCGATAGGCGTTGCCCGCGGCGCGCGCCGCGCCGTAGACGGTGGCCGTCACCGCCGGCAGCAGCCGAAGCGTGCAGTCGCCGTAGTCGGCGACGATCAGGTTGTTGGATCCGTCGACGGCCACGTCGGTCGGGGAGCTGAACGTTGCGCCGGCGGCTGCGCCGCCTTCGCCGCAGCCGCCGGTGAACGGGGTCGCGCAGGCCGTGCCGGTTCCCGCGACCACCGAGATGTCGCCGATCGTGCCGCCGTTGGTGCCGCCCGGGGTGAGTATCACCTTCTTGATCTTGTGGTTCCCGGTGTCGGCGATGTAGAGGTTGCCGGAGCCGTCGAGCGCGACCCCTTGTGGCGCCTTCAGCGCGGCCGTGAGCGCGTTGCCGCCGGTGCCGTCGCCGGACGCGCCCGTGCCCGCGACGGTGCGGACCTCGCCCGTCGACGCGACCCATGCGCGGATCCGGTTGTCGGCCGAGTCGGCGAAATAGAGGTTTCCCGATGCGTCGAGCACGCTGTGCTGCTGCGAGGCGATCTCCCAGGCGGCCGCAGCGGCGCCGTCGCCGTTGGCCTGCACGGGGGTTCCGGCCGCGCCGCTCTGGCCGGCCCTGGTGAACACGAGGTTGTTCGCCGGGTCGACCATCTGCACGAGGTGCGAGCCGCCGCCGGCCGCGACCCAGACGGCCCAGCTCGTCGGATCGATCGCGACGCCCAGCGGCGTGTTGAGGTTCGCCGCGCCCGGTCCCGTTGCCGGGTACCCGTCGCCGGTGTAGCTCGTGCCGTTGACGTTGCCGGCGATCGTGTAGATGTTGTTGGCGGTCATCGGCGGCGACACGCCGAAGCGCGACCCGTTCGCTCCGGCGATGACCCGGACCTCGTCGTTGCCGCTGTCGCCGATCACCACGTCGCCCGAGCTGTTCACGTCGACGCCGATCGGGAGGTTGAGGAAGGCGTTCGTCGCGAGCACGTTGTCTCCGTTCGCTCCGGAGCTGCCGCGGCCGCCGATCGTGTAGATCCGCCCGGCGGTCACGTTCCCGCCGTACAGCGTGCTGGTCGCCGCCGCCACGACCCGGATCTCGTGGTCGGACTTGTCGGCGATGAACACGTTGCCCGCGCCGTCGACGGCGATGCCCGCCGGGTTGTTGAGGTTGGCCGCGTTCGCCGCGGTGGTGTCACCGCACGCCGGCGGGGCCGCGCACGCGGTGCCGTTGCCCGCGAAGTCGGTCGCGGCGAAGTTGCCGTTCGCCAGCACCTTGCGGACGCGCTGGTTGCCCGTGTCGCTGATGTACGCGTTGCCGGCGCCGTCGACCGCGACGTCCTGGGGTGCGTTCAGCTTCGCCCCGGCCGCGGTGGCGCCGCCGCCGTTGCCGCCGGCGCTCTGCTGCCCGGCGACGCGGTAGATGAAGCCGGCCGTCATGTTCTGCCCGTAGAACGTCGCGTTCGCCGCGGCGACGACGCGCACGTTGTTGTTGCCGGTGTCGGTGATGAACAGGTTGCGGGCGCCGTCGACGGCGAGTCCGGCGGGCGTGTCGAGCTTCGCCAGGTACGCCGCGCCGCCGTCGCCGAGGGAACCGACCTGGCCGTTTCCCACGACGGTGTAGATGGAGCCGACGACCGGACTCGCCTGGAAGCACGCGTTCGCGGTCGTGACGGCGGGGATGCAGCGCACCTTGTGGTCGCCCGAGTCGGCGATGAAGGCGTCGCCCCACCCGTCGATCGCCACGTCGGTCGGGACGTTGAGGAGCGAGTTCGCCGACCGTGCACCACCCGAGGCGACCTTCGCCAACGCGTCCTTGCACGTCGTGCTCGTCACGGTGTTCGTGGAGCCGGAGATCCAGTTCGATCCGATGGCATGCGCCATCCGGTAGCTGTACGTGTTCGACGTGGGCGAGCTCGCGGTGGTGTCCGAACCGGACGAGACGCCGGCCGCGTACACCGAGCCGAGGGCGGCGAACCCGCCCGCGCCCGTCGCCCGATACATCTGCGTTGGGGACCAGCTCGTCCCGATCGTCCAGCCGAAGTTGATCGTCGTGGAGTTGTTCGCGTTGTTCCAGCTGCACGTGAGATTTCCGGGTGCGCTCATCGTGGCCGAACCGAACGGGGTCACCGCGCTCGGGTGGGCGTGGGCGGCAGGGTTGGCCGTGAAGCCGGCGAGCGCGGGCGGGGCGGCCGCGACGGCCAGCACTCCCGCGGCGCACACCAACGCGATCGGCCGGCGGCGCCGGGGCGCGCACGCGACACCTGCGAGCGCGACGGCCGCGGCGGCGGCGAGCACGACGAGCGTGGGCGGGTGCATTATCGGATCTCGATCACTTGCTCGTTCCCGCGCGCTGTGTGCCGTCGAAAGTGAACGTGACGTTCACGCTCTTGCCCTGCGCCGAGTTCGGCGCAGTCCCGGCGAGCTTGAACCGGAAGCGCAGGTGGTTGACCGCACCCGCGGTGCGGTTGATGTTCGCCAGCGCGGGGCTGCCCGACGTGCTCCACGTGTACGACGACGTGCCGTTCGGCGCGACGGCGTAGTCGACGGGCAGCCCGCTGTTGCAGGTCGCGCATCCGAGCACGTCGACGTTCGCGTTCCCCGCGCACGTGTAGGTCGGGTTCGTCGGAACGCCGGTGTTCTCCGTCCAGCTGGTCGGGCACTCGTCGATGATGAGCACGACGCCGGTGCCGTCCGTGGCCGACAACGGGTTGGACGCGTCGGCCTGCGAGCTGATCGTGAAGGACGCCAGGTTGAGGTTGCCGGCGTTCGTGACGTCGACGGCACGCTCGTTCCAGGGGTTGGCCGGGTACACGCCGCTCACCGCGAGCGTCATCCGGTTCGCGGCCGGCGGGCCTTGGCCCGGCGTCGGGATCGTGAGGAAGACGTTGCCCGCGGCCAACGCGCCCTGGCTGACGGTGCCCGAGGTCTGGAAGGTGGCCGACGCCGCGTGGGCGGCGAGGGCCGCAGCCGCGCCGATGCAGCCGGCCGTGCCGGCGAGGCGCTTCGCGTTCCGTCTCGGCTCGATCACCACGTCGGTCCTCGGCTCGGCGGCCCGCTCCCCGGGCCGCTGGGGCACGGAATTCATCGGCCTCGGAGTCCGGAGATTCACGGGGAAACCGGTCCGGGAGCCCCAAACGTGACCTATCTGCCGCGCGCCGGTCGCGCCTCAGCGGTGCCCCAGCTGGGTGACGTAGTGGTGGTAGGCGTCCTCGAGGGTCACGACGTGCGCAAGCAGCTCCTCCGGGAACTGCACGCCGAGATCCTCGACGGCGATCACGAGGAGGAACATCTCGATCGAGTCGAGGTCGGCGTCGGTGCGGAGGGCGGCGTCGAGCGGGATGCTCTCGGGCGCGCGCCCGATCTGCCCGGCCAGGTAGCCGCGGAACTCGCCGATGCTCATCGCGGCCGCGGTCATGCCGTCTCCCGCACCGGGCCCGCGGGCCGCTCGGTCAGCTTCGCGACGAGTGCCGGGCCCGAGGGTTCCCAGTCCTCGCGCCGCACCGTGAGGAAGACCAGATCCCAGTACCGGCCGGCGAACCATTCGTGCTCGGCGAGCCGGCCCTCGGTGATGAACCACGTGCCCGCGCCGCTGTGCAGCTCCTCGTAGTTGTTCTCGAGCACGACCGCGTAGAGCTTGCGGAAGTTCCACGCGGTGAACACGTAGTTGAAGAACAGCGCGAGGCATTCGATCGCCCAGCCCGAACGCTCGAGCATCGGGTCGAGCATCACGGCGAAGTGGCACCAACCGTGGCGCTCCGACGCGTCGAATGCCTGCACGTAGCCGACGCGCTGGCCGCCGTCGCGCCGCTCGACGACGAAGTGCACGAGCGTGCCGCCCCAGAGTTGCTGGAGGAAGGTGTCGTAGCCGATCGACTGGCCGCGATACCGCCACCGCCACGTGATGTCGGGGTGCGTGGCGAGCTGGTAGAGGTAGTCGTGATCGGTCGGCATCACCGGCCGCAGCCGGACGCGCCGCCCGAGCAGCGGGGGGCCTTCCACGCCGGTTTCATCGGCCGCACCGTCCGGTTCCCGAGGTTGCGGCTCAGGCGTCGGGGACGGGCGCGGCCGTGCCGTGGCGGCCGGCGCCCGCCGCGAAGCGGGCCGCACCCTCACGGGACTCGCCCGAGGCCAGCACCCGCCGGCCGTGCTCGTATTCCACGAGCAGGGCTTCGTCGAGGGGTAGCCCCCACTGCGCGTAGCTCGACGCACGATCCTCGCGCAGACAGCGTTGAGGGAGTGCCGCGAGCTCGGCGGCGAGCGCGACCGCGGCGGTGCGGGCCTCACCGGGCGCGACGAGCCGGTTCGCGAGGCCCATGCGCAGGGCCTCGTCGCCGGTCACGCCCCGGCCGGTCAGGATCAGGTCGAGCGCGTGGGAGTGCCCGATGAGGCGGGGCAGCCGGATCGTGCCGCCGTCGACCAGGGGCACTCCCCACCGCCGGCAGAACACGCCGAACACCGCGTCGCGCGCCGCGACGCGGAGGTCGCACCACAGCGCGAGCTCGATCCCGCCGGCGACCGCGAACCCCTCCACGGCGGCGATGACCGGCTTGGAGAGCGTGAGGCGGGTCGGGCCCATGGGCCCGGGACCGTGGTCGGGGATGGGCCGGCGGTCCCCCTCGCTCATGGCCTTGAGGTCGGCGCCGGCGCAGAAGTTGCCCTGCGACCCCGTCAGCACCGCCACCGAGCGCTCCTCGTCGGCGTCGAAGGCCAGGAACGTCTCGCGCAAGAGGTCAGCGCACACGCTGTCGACGGCGTTGCGGCGCTCCGGCCGGTCGATGGTGACGAGCATCACCGATCC
>DATMUX010000330.1:0-4211 GCA_035563695.1 Acidimicrobiia bacterium | reverse complement strand
GAAGCCCGCCGCGAGAACGATCGCGATCAGCGCGGTGAGGATCAAGCCTGCCGGCGCGCGCCCGTTGAAGCGGCGTCCGAGCACGGGTGGGAACTGGCCGGTCGTCGCCATCTCTTCGCAGAGCCCGGCCGCGGGATACAGACCGGCGTTCGTCGCGCCCGCGGTCGCGAAAAGGGCGGTGATGCTCATGAGCCAGTAGCCGGCCCGGCCGAGGACCGGTTGCGCGGCGACCGCGATGGCGGTCCCACCCGATGCGATGACCTCGTGCACCGTGAGCGTGCCGAACACGCCGAGCGCGACGGCGATGTAGATGACGGTGGCGATGCCCAGCGCGAGGAACATGGCCCGCGGGAGTTGCCGCTTGGGTTCGGCGAGGTCCTTCGCGGTGAACGTGACGACACCGAATCCCAAGAACGCGAAGAAGGTGAGCGCGACGCTCGAGATGATGTCCTTGACGGGTGGATAGCCGGAGAAGGCGAGCAGGTGCGGGTCCATATTGACGAGGGTCACGATCGCGAACACGCTGAGGATGCCGATGACGACGATTACGACGACCGTCTGCGCGCGCGCGACGGCCTGGCTGCCCGCGATGTTCAGCAGGCTCATGACGATGATGATCGCGACGGCAAAGAACTTCGCCCACGACGTGTTGGAGTCGGCGACCGCGCTCGACGCGTAGCTGCCGAACGAGACAGCGACCATGGCGGTGACGATCGCGTTGGTCGCGAGGATGAGCCACGCGAGGATGCCGGTGAAGTGGCCGTCGCCCCAGCCGCGCTTCACGTACTCGAGGAGGCCGCCGGCTGACGGGTAGCGGGCGCCGAGCTTGGAGAACGAGTACCCCTGCAGCATCGCGACGCCACCGGCGAGCGCGAACGATAGCCAGACGGCGGCCCCCGCGACCTCGCCGGCCGCGCCGAGCAGAGAGAAGATGCCGGCGCCGACCATCGCGCCGACACCGATGAACGCGGCCTGCCGAATCGACAACTGCCTCGACGGGGCCATCGGGGTGTCGGCTTCCGCCATCGACCCTCCTGCTCAGTACGCCGGGTCGCGCTCGAGCGGGCAGGTCATGCAGTGCGACCCGCCCCGGCCCCGGCCGAGCTCGAATCCCTCGATCGTGATCACCTCGATACCGGCCTTGCGCAGGGCCGTGTTGGTGCCGACGTTGCGTTCGTAGGCGACGACGACACCGGGTTCGAGCGCCACGACGTTGTTGCCGTCGTCCCACTGCTCGCGCTCGGCCTCGAACGCATCGCCGCCGGTCTCGACCACGCGCATCTTCCCGACACCGAGCGCCCTGGCCATCAGCTCGGGGAGGGTGCCGCGCTGTTCCTCGATCACCAGATCCTCGGGCGTGTCGCCGGGCCGGATCGCCCACACCCGGGCGCCGTACACGACGTTGGGGAACAGCGTCACGAGATCGCGATCGCACATCGTGATGACCGTGTCGAGGTGCATGTAGCTGCGTGACTTCGGCAGGTACACGGCCAGTACCTGCTGACCGCCACCGGCCCGGAACAGCGAGCGCGCGATCCACAACACCGCTTGCGGCGTGGTGCGCTCACCCATCCCGATCATCACGGTGCCGTTGCCGATCGGCTGCACGTCGCCGCCCTCGACGTGGCAGCGACCCCAGTCGTCGTCGACGCCGCCGAGCCAGATCGGGAATTGCTCCGCGACGAACATCGGGTGGAAGCGGTAGATCGCCTCCATGATCATCGTCTCGGGCACGCGTGCGGGCTTGGTCATCGGGTTGATCGTGACGCCGCCGAAGATCCAGCACGACGGATCGCGCTGGAACAAGAAGTTCGGCAGCGGCGGCAGCAACATGCTCGTCGGATCCGCGGCTTCCCACACGAGACCGAGGTTGTGTTCGACGTCGGCGCGCGTGATCCCGCCGATCAGGAACTCGGCGACCTGCCCGGCATCGGCCGTCTCGACCCACTCGTGGGCCCGGCGCGCCGCGGTGATCCCGATCTGTCGCTCACTCAGGATGTGCTCGCGTACCCAGTCCTTCGTGTCGGGCTTGACGAGCGCCTCGGCGAGCAGCTGCTCGGCCTCGAACACCTCGACGTCGCGCTCGGCCATCACCTCGCGGAACATGTCGTGCTCCGCTTTCGCGCGCGTCACCCACAGCACGTCGTCGAAGAGCAGATCCTCGGCGTTGGAGGGGGTCAGGCGGGAGTGCTCGAGGCCGGGCCGGTGCACCATGACCCTTCGCAGCTTGCCGACCTCCGAGTGCACTCCGAACGGCATCGCGATCTCCTCGCTTCGAGCCGGGGACGACGCTCCCGACCGTGTTGGTTCAGGCCGATTGTCCCGGCGGCCGCCGCGGCGGACGTAGAGTCATAAGGCCCCATACGGACGCGGCCGAAGCCCCGAGACCCGGGATCGCCTCGCTAGTACCCTCGCAGAGAACACGCACAAACTGTGCCACAGCACGGGCACGGCCTTGGGCCGGATCGGGGAGGAACGATGACCGAGACACGGGCTCCGCAACCGTCCGGACCGGCCGGAGACGCGGGCGCCGCCGGTGGCGTCGTGACGGGGCAGTCCGAGAACCGCTTCGGGCTCACGGTCGCGATCGCGCTGATCATGGGCAGCATCATCGGGGTCGGTATCTTCAACCTGCCGACCTCGCTCGCGGGCTACGGCCCGATCACCCTCGTCTCGATGGGCCTCACGACGATCGGCGCAGTCGCGCTGGCACTGATGTTCGCCGCGCTCTCACGCCGCCTACCGGCCGACGGCGGACCCTACGCGTACTCGCGGGTCGCGTTCGGCAACTCGCTCGGCTTCGCGAACGCGTGGTCGTACTGGATCACCGCCTGGGCCGGCAACGCCGCCATCGCGGTCGGCTGGGTGCTGTACGTCGAGGTGTTCATCAACAAGAGCGGGGCGACGGGCTGGGAGATCCTGCTCGTGCTCGTCGGCCTGTGGGTGCCGGCGGCGATCAACCTCTCCGGGGTCAAGAACATGGGCTCCGTGCAGGTGGTCACCACGATCCTGAAGTTCGCGGCCCTCGCGTTCATGTCGACGGTCGGGCTCTTCTATGTCACCACCGCGAACTACTCGCCCTGGAACGTCAGCACCGAGAACGTCATCGGCGCGATCGGCGGCGGCATGGCGCTCGCGCTGTTCAGCTATCTCGGGGTCGAGGTCGCCGCCGTTGCGGCCGCAAAGGTGCAGGACCCCGACCGCAACATCCCGCGTGCCACGATCTTCGGCACGCTCGCGACGGCGGTCGTCTACATGCTGTCGCTCACCGCGGTGTTCGGGATCGTACCGACGCCGACGCTGGCCGCGTCGAACGCGCCGTTCTCCACGGCGATGAACATGATGTTCGGCGGCACCTGGCCCGGCAAGGTCATGGCGATCGCGGTGATCATCTCGGGCTTCGGTGCGCTGAACGGCTGGACGATGATCTGCGCGGAGATGCCGCTCGCGGCAGCGAACGACGGTTTGTTCCCCGACCAGTTCAAGCGGATGTCGAAGGTCGGTGTCCCGGCGTTCGGGATCATCGCGTCCACCGTGCTGGCGTCGATCGCGATGGCGGTCAACTACATCGGCTCGGGCGGCGCCACGGTCTTCACGACGCTCGTCTTCATGACCGGTATCACCGCCGCGATCCCGTACGCGTTCTCGGCGCTCGCCCAGATCAAGTGGCGCATCGTCGACCGGCGCCAGTTGCACGGAGCGCGCTTCGCGCGCGACATGATCGTTGCGATCATGTCGCTCGTGTTCTCGATCCTGTTCATCTGGTACTCGCGCAACACCGGCAACCCGTGGTACATCTACTGGGCACCGTTCTTCCTGGCCGGCGGCGCGCTGCTGCTCGGGATCCCCGTGTACCTCGCGCAGCGCACGAAGATGACCCAGCCGGAACCGGTTCCCGAGTACCGCTGAGCGCGACAGTCGGTCGCTACATCACGGGCGGCGGGCGACCGTCGGCGGATGCGGCCAGCGCGGGGTCCCAGCCGCACACCGCGCACCCGTGCAGGACCGCCGAATGCAGGAACGCGACCGCGAGGTCGTGCGGATCGGACGCGGCCCGTACGTCGTTCCAGTCCAGGAGATATTCGCCGAGGCCGGCGTCCCAGCGCGCCGCGGGCGGCGACAGGTGTGCGTCGGCGAAGCCCTCCGGCGCGGGATGCGCGTAGGCGTAGAACGCGGCCTTGCCGTAACGCCGATCGCCCGGCCACCAGCCG
>DATMUX010000329.1:0-13332 GCA_035563695.1 Acidimicrobiia bacterium | reverse complement strand
CCGAAACCGGCCACACTGCCCGTCGACGCCACGAACCAGTACCCGTCGGCCACGGTCGCGCGGCCCGACGCGGCTACGGGCGTCGTGGTCGTGGTTGTGATCGTGGTCGTCGATCCGCCCGCCGCGACGGTGGTCGTGGAGGTGGTGGTCGATCCGCCCGCCGCGACCGTGGTCGTCGACGCCGTCGTTGTGATCGTCGCCGCGGTAGTGGTCGTGTCAGGCCCTGTCGACGTTGTCGTCGACGAATCGATTGGAGTCGTCGACGTGGTCGTCGTTGTCGACGAGTCGGCCGGAACAGACGATGTGGCCGTCGTCGACGAGTCGGGCGCGAGCGATGTCGAGGTCGTCGACGAGCTGGTGTCCGGCGCCGTATCAGTGGTCGACGTGATACCACCGGCGAACGTCGTCGACGACGTCGATGGCGCCGGCGGCAGCGTCGGGCCGGTGTCGGGGGGCGTGTCGGACACGACGGTGAACGAGCTCGGGAAGCCGGCCGCGCTCCAATCGGTCGCGCTCAGGCTGATGGAGTTGCCGGCCTGGTCGACGGCCCAGCCCAGGCGCAGCGTCCACGCGCCCGGCTCGGCGTGTGCCGGGATCGATACGACCTGGCTGTAGGTTCCGTCGAGGCCGTTGCCGAGCACCAGCTGGGCGAGGCCGAACACCGCGACGACCTCCTGGCGCCCCGACGGTGAATCGAACAGCACCTCGCTCGGCGAGTCGGTGAGCCCCTGGGCGACGCCCGATCGATCGTCGACGATGCGCGCTTGCATCGTGATGTTCGCCGCGGCCGAGCGCACATCGACGTTCGACGTCGAGAGCGAGAACGATCGGAAGCGCGGCGGCACGATGTCGCCGATGCCGCTCTGCGAGAACGACACGCCCGGCGCACCTACCGTCGCGGTGTTTCCGACCTCGTCGACGAGCGTGACGCTCTCGACGACCCACGTACCCTGCTCGGACCAGCGGGGCAAGATCACCGGCACGCTGTAGGTCGCGTCGAGGGAGTTCCCCGCGACGCGGTGCGTGACGTCGAGCGTGGCGCGCGCGTGGTGCGCGCCCGTGGGACCGCGCAGCACGACCTGACTGGGCGCCACGCCCACACCGTCGGACACGCCGGCGAGGTCGTCGATGACGCGCGCACTCACGACGATCGTCGCCGGCGCGAGCGACGTGTCGACGCTGCCCGGCGCGATCGACAGCGACACGAGGCTCGGCGCCGTCGTGTCACCGGGCCCGGTCTGCACGATGCCCGACGGCAGGCCCGCGCTCGCGAGGTCGGCCGCGGCCAACGTCGCCGTGTTCCCGTAGATGTCGACGAGCACGACCGACGCGCTCCACTGACCGGGCTCCGCGTGCCACGGGACGATCAGCGTCGTGTCGTAGATGCCGTCGAGCGCGGAACCGGAGACTCGCTGAGCTTGCGACAGATAGGCGGTCGCGTGCTGTTGCCCGCCGGGGCCGGTGAGCACCAACCGGCTGAGCGGTACTCGACCACCGATCGACAGCCCGCTCGCGTCGGTGACGCGCGCCTCGGCCGTGATCGTCACGGGGCCGTTGGAGGTGTCGATCGTGCCCGGCGTCATCGTCAGCGAGACGAGCACCGGAGGCGTCGTGTCGGCCGCGGCGGCGGCGCCGCGGCGCGCGCCGGCGAGGACGAGCGAAGCCGCGAGCACGACGAGCACGAGCGCGGCTGCGAGCACCGACCGGCGGTTGCGTCCGACCATCGCGATTCCCATGCCGCAATTCCCATCGGCGGCCCCCCGCCCCGCGTGAGGACTCCCGAGGGCGCCCCGCCGCCTCTGACCAGGCGCGATACGGCTCGGTCAGACCTTGCGGCGATACACGCGCACCGCCAGCGGCGCAGCAACGGCGATGATGCCGACCGACCACAGGATCGACCCGAGCACGTACTTCGCGGTCGGGCCGCCGTTCACGAGGGCGCGCACCGCGTTGATCGTGACGCTGACCGGCTGGTGCTCGGCGAACGTCTGCAACCACGGTGGCATCGTCGACGTCGACACGAACGCGGTGGACGCGAACACGAGCGGCGCCATGATCGGGAACGACATAGCCTGCGCCGCTTCGGCGTTCGTCGAGTTGAGCCCGACGGTGGCGAAGACCCACGTGAGGGAGAACGCGAACAGCAACATGATGCCGATGCCCGCGAGCAAGCCCCAGAAACTCGTGTGCACGCGGAAGCCGACGATGAAACCGACGATCACCATCAAGATGATGACGAAGAAGTTGCGCACGAGGTCGGCGAGCGTCCGGCCCGCGAGCACCGCCGAGCGCGCCATCGGCAGCGATCGGAAGCGCTCGATGAGACCCTTGTGCAGATCCTCCGCCATCCCGACGCCGGTCTGGATCGAGCCGAACACGACCGTCTGCGCGAAGACGCCCGGCATCAGGTAATCGACGTAGGGATACGGGAAACCCGGGATCGTGATCGCGCCGCCGAACACGTAGCGGAACATCAGCACGAAGATGATGGGCTGGATCGTGGAGAACACGAGCACCTGCGGCATGCGGGTCATGCCCACGAGGTTGCGCCACGCGATGGTCAGCGAATCGGTGAGCGCCCAGCCGGTGAGCGGGCGCCGGACGTGCCGGGTCGTGTTCGGCAGGACGGTTGCGGTCATGCTGCACCTCGCGATCGGTTCCGCCGCCCGGACTCGGCATTGGTCGACTCTTCGTCTTCTTGTTCGGCTTCCTCGACGGCGTGGTGGCCGGTCAGCGTGAGGAACACGTCGTCGAGCGTCGGCTCCCGCACGGCCATCGTGAGCGGCTCGAGGTGCGCGCCGTCGAGCGCGCGTACCACGTCGACCACCACCTTCGTGCTGTCGTCGACCTTCAACTCGACGACGTGCGAGCCGCTGCCGACGTCGCAGAGGCCGATACGCGCCAGTGCCGCCTGCGCGCGCCGTGCGCTCGACTCGTCGGCGAATCCGACTTCGACGATCGTCGCGCCGAGTTGCGCCTTCAACTCCGCGGCCGTGCCCTCGGCGATCACGTGACCGTGATCGATCACGACGATCCGGTCGGCCAGGCGGTCGGCCTCCTCGAGATACTGCGTCGTGAGCAGCAGTGTCGTGCCGTCGGCAACCAGCTCCGCGATCACAGCCCAGAGATCGGTGCGACTGCGGGGGTCGAGCCCCGTCGTCGGCTCGTCGAGGGACAGCACCGGCGGACGATGCACGAGCGCGGCCGCGAGGTCGAGGCGGCGGCGCATGCCGCCGCTGTACGTGCGCACCGGGCGATGCGCGGCGTGGGCCAGGTCGAAGCGCTCGAGCAGGTTGCCGGCACGGGCGCGCACCTCCGCGGCGGGCATGTGCGAGAGCTTCCCCACCATGCGCAGGTTTTCGTGACCCGTGAGGTTCTCGTCGACGGCGGCGTACTGCCCCGCGAGCCCGATGCTGTTGCGGACGCGCTCCGGGTCGCGCGCCACGTCGACGCCCAACACCTCGGCGACCCCGCCGTCGGGGGTGAGGATCGTCGTGAGGATGCGCACCGCGGTGGTCTTCCCGGCGCCGTTCGGTCCGAGCAATCCGAGCACGGTTCCGGTCGGCACCGCGAAGTCGACGCCGTCGAGCGCGACGACGGAGCCGAAGCTCTTGCGCAAGCCCACCACGTTGATGGCGTTCGGGCCGATGGTTCCGGGACCGGTGGCGCCCGGGCTGATGGCGTTCGTGGTCATATCCGGGAGCCTGCCACAATCCTTGAGTGATTTCAAGTATTTAGGCGTTTCAATATTCGGGGTGCTTGAAGGAAGGTGCCGGGTGGCGTATCGTGCCGGCATGACCGCATCGAGCGACCTCGCCACCGAGGCCTGGCGGCTCATGACGGCCATCTTTCTGGAGCGCAAGGAGCAGTTCCCCGAGATCGCGGCGACGCTCGGCCTGAACCCGGGCGCGCTGCACGCGCTGATGTCGCTCGACGAGGAGCCCCGGTCGATGAGCTCGCTCGCCGGCGCGTGGAAGTGCGATGCGTCGAACGTGACCTGGCTCGTCGACCGGCTCGAGGAGAAGGGCTACGCCGAGCGGCGCGCCCACCCCACCGACCGGCGCGTGCGCACCGTCGTGCTGACGCGCAAGGGCGCGAAGGCGCGCGCGCAGGTCGAGGCCAAGCTGCACGACGCGCCCGCATCGGTACGCGCGCTGTCGGCCCACGATCTCGAGGCGCTGTGCCGCGTCCTGCGCAAGGCGGCGCCCGTCGAGTCGCCCGCGCCCCTCCGCCGCGCCCAGTGAGCGGGTTCCTCACCGCGGCCGAGCGCGCCGTCGTCGCAGCCGCGGTCGACATCCTGATCCCGCCGCTCGACGAGCACCCCGGCGGCTCGGCCCTCGGCGTGGCCGACTACATCGACAACCTGCTCGGCGCCTTCACCGTCGAACCGCCGTTCATCTTCGCGGGCGGGCCGTTCAGCGGTCGCCGGGGCGGCGAGGCATCGTTCGCCGAGTTCATGCCGCTGTCGCCCCACGAAGAGATCGCGTGGCGCACGCGCATCGAAGGCTCGCTCGGCCGTCCGGAGCGCGAGTTCAACGGGCCGGTGCGGGGCTGGCAGCAGATCTACCGCGAAGGCATCGCCGCGCTCGGCGCCGACTTCACCGAGGTCCCGGCCGACGAACAGGCGGCGCGACTGCGGGCGGCGCGCGAGCTGCGGACCGTCATGTACGTGCACGCGTGCGAGGGCGCGTACGGCGCGCCCGAGTACGGCGGCAACCGCGACCTGCTCGGATGGCACGTGATCGGCTTCCCCGGCGACTCGCAACCGCGCGGCTACACCGACGAGGAAGTGAGCGGCCGTGCCTGAGTGCGACGCGGTGATCGTCGGCACCGGTCCGGCGGGCGCGACCGCGGCCGACGTGCTCACGAGCGCGGGCTGGTCGGTGGTCATGCTGGAGAAGGGTCGGAACCACCTGCTCGCGCTCGACCCGCCCTACGGCCCGCTCGGCCACGTGAGCAACGACGAGATCAAGTTCTTCCAGCGATACTTCCTCGGTCCCGATCCGTTCCTCGAGCCGCGCACCTACCGGCGCGACGAGGCCGACGGAGATCGCCTGTTCGCGGGTGAGGTGAACAACCTGCCGTCGACGGTCGGCGGTGGCGGCTTCCACGCCGACGGGAAACTGCCGCGCCTGCGCGCCGTCGACTTCCGGGCGCGTTCGGAGCTCGGCCCGATCGACGACGCCGACATCGTCGACTGGCCCGTCGACTACGACGAGATGGAGCCCTACTACGCCGAGGCCGAACGGCTCGTCGGCGTCGCCGGCCTCGCGGGCGCGAACCCGTTCGCTGAATGGCGCAGCGGGCCGTATCCGATGCCGCCCGGCGCCGACATGTTCGGCGCGGTGCTCACGACTCAGGCCGCCGAGCGCCTCGGCTACAACCCGTATCCCGCGCCCACCGGCGTGAACTCGATCCCCTACGACGGGCGCCCCGCGTGCAACAACTGCGGGTTCTGCGGGCACTACGGCTGCCCGATCGATGCGAAAGGCGACCCCGTCGCCCCGTTGCGCAACGCGCTCCGCACGGGGCGCTGCGAGATCCGGCCCGAGTCGATCGCCGAGCGGATCCTGGTCGACGGCGCGGGCCGGACAGCGCGCGGCGTGCGCTATCTCGACATCGACGGCAACGCGCACGAGGTGTCGGCTCGGGTGGTGGTGGTCGCGGGCGGCGCGTGGGAGACGCCGCGCCTGCTGTTGCGTTCGGAGATCGCCAACTCGTCGGGACTCGTCGGCCGCCACCTCATGTACCACTTCCAGACGTTCCTGGTCGGCTCGTTCCCGTTCAGGTTGCACGGTCATCGCGGGCGATCGGTGACGCACTTGCACGACGACCACATGATCGTCGACGACGACGTCCGGTCGTTCGCGCGCGACTACGGGCTCCCCTACTTCCGCTCCGGCATCGTCGAGCACGGTGGTGGCAGCGGGCCGATCATGGAGGCGATGTTCACTCCCCCCGGCGTACGGCACACCCGCGAGATGCTCGACTCGAAGATGCGCGATCGCATGTGGGCCTTCACGATCCAGGGTGAGGATCTCCCCCAGGTCACGAACCGCATCGATCTCGATCCGAACGTGCGCGACGTGCATGGGTTCCCGGCGGGCCGGGCCACGTACGACGTGCACCGCCACGAGGTGGTTGCGTCGCGCTACTACGCGCCGAAGCTCGATGCGATCATGCGCGAGGCCGGCGCGGAATGGACGTTCGCCGCGACATCGCCGCCGCTCGAAGGTGACCGCGCGAGCACGCGGGCCGCGTCGCGCTCCCGCCATATCATGGGCACGTGCCGTATGGGTGACGATCCGCGCACGAGTGTCTTCGACGGCTGGCAGCGCGCGCACGACCTCGAGAACCTCGTGTGCACCGACTCGTCGGTGTTCCCGACTTCGACCGGCTACGGGCCGACGCTCACGATCGTCGCGCTCGCTATCCGCGCGTGCCGTGAGCTCGCCGGCCTGCCGCCTCTCCGGAGCACGCGGATCGCATGACCGTCACCGCCGTCGTCTTCGACTTCTACCAGACGCTCGCCGAGACCCCGGATTGGGGACCATCGTGGGAGGACCTCGTCGCCGAGCTCGGTTACACGCTGCCGCCCGACGTCCGCGAGCGCTGGTGGAACGACGGCATCGACGGTACAGAGCACGACGAGCACTCGCAGTCGCGTGATCATTACGTCGCCTGGCAGCAATCGCGCATGCGCGCCATGCTCGACGAATGCGGCGTGACGAGCGCCGACCAGGACGCCTTGATCGCGCGCGTCCACGAGATCAGCGGGCACCGGCGGATCACGGCCTACGACGAGGTCGCGGCCGTGCTTGCGGGTCTGCGCGATCGCGGGGTGACTCTGGCGATCTGCTCGAACTGGGACTGGGACCTCGCCGAGGCGATCGCGTCGGCCGGTCTGGATGGCCGGGTCGACCTTCTCGTGTCGTCCGCATGGGTCGGCGCCCGCAAGCCGCACCCGCGCATCTACTCGCACATGCTCGACCGACTGGGCATGCCGCCCGAGGACGTCGTCTTCGTGGGCGACACATGGAGCTGTGACGTCGACGGTCCGCGAGCGGCGGGCATGCGCGCCGTATACGTGCGCCGGTCGCATCTGGGCGACGATCACACCGCGCCCGGCGACCAGCACCGTCACACCGACGTGCACCGCGTCACCGACCTCCGCCCCCTCCTCCCCCTTCCTGCAAACCTGCGTCAATGCTCCATACTGAGCATGGAAATCTGACGCAGGTTCGTGTTGGGTGAGGCGCGCGTGAGCAGTGTCAGTTGACGGAGCGGTCGCGCCCCTCCCAGTAGGGCGCGCGCAGCTCACGCTTCAGCACCTTCATCGCGCCCGACAGCGGCAGCGGCTCGCTGCGGAACTCGACCGACTTCGGGACCTTGTAGCCCGCGATCCACTCTCGGGCGTGAGCGATGATGTCGGCCTCCGTCACCGTCACCCCTTCACGCTGCACGATGATCGCGTGGACGGCCTCGCCCCACACCTCGGACGGCACGCCGATCACGGCAACCTGCTCGACGGCCGGGTGCGAGGCGATCGCGTTCTCGACCTCGATCGAGTACACGTTCTCGCCCCCGGTGACGATCATGTCCTTCACGCGGTCGACGAGGAACAGGTAGCCCTCGGGATCGAGGTAGCCGGCGTCGCCGGAGTGGTACCAGCCGCCCCGGAACGCGTCGGCGGTTGCCTCGGGCTTGTTCCAGTACTCACGCATGAAGTTCCCGGCCCGAGCACACACCTCGCCCGTCTCGCCGGGAGCGACGCTGTTGCCGTCGGGATCCTGGATCGACACGACGACGCCCGGCAGCGGCAGACCGGCAGAGCGCAGGCGCGCCCCACCGGCGCGGTGATCTTCGGGACCGAGCGCGGTGAGCACTGCGGACGATTCGGTCATGCCGTAGCCCTGGTAGATGTCGAGCGTCGGGAACCCCCGCAGGAGCTGGGTCAGCAGCGCCTCCGGCATCGGCGACGCGCCGTAGGTGAGCATGCGGAGGCTCGCGAGCCGCTCCGGCCGGTACTCCGGATGGTTCAGGAGCATCCCGATCATCGTCGGCACCATCACGGTCCCCGTCACGCTGTACTGCTCGCAGAGCGCCATCACCTGCGCGGGATCGAACAGCGGCAGGAACACCGAGACGCCGCCTTGCGCGGGAACGCCGAGCATCCCGCCCATCGAGGCCGCGTGGAACATCGGCGTCTGGTGCAAGAACACGTCGTCGCGCACGAACCGCCACATCTGCATGACGTGGTACAGGTTCAGCATCTCGGCGCGATGGTCGAGCAACACGCCCTTGGGGAGTCCGGTTGTGCCACCCGTGTACATGAGCACGACGGGGTCGGTCTCCTCGGGCTCGTCCGGGATCACCGGGTTCGCTGCCGCGAGCATCTCCTCGTACGCGACGTCGTAGGGCGCGTCGCCGCTACCGATCATCACGACGTGCTCGAGCCCCACCGCCGCCCGGACCTTGTCAACCACCGGCGCGAAGAACGCATCGGTGAGACACACCTTGGTGCCGGAGTCGCCGAGGATGTACTCGAGCTCCTTCGGAGCCAGGCGCAGGTTGAGCGGGTTGATGACGCCCGCACCGAGGAACGACGCGTGATAGCTCTCGAGGAATTGGTGGCTGTTGAGCGCCATCACGGCGACGCGATCGCCCGAGGCGACGCCGAGATCGCGCAGCGCCCCGCAGAGGCGTGCGACGCGGTCGAGGTGCTCGCCGAACGTGGCGCGGTAGTCGCCGTCGAAGAACCCGGTGCGGTCGGCGTTGCGCTCGACCGCCGGTAGCAACATGCGGTGGTAGACGAGCTCCTTCACGGCTCCCTCGTACTTCCCCAGGTCGTGACCCGCACGCTCGACGCTACCGCGACGACCGGCCAGACTGGAATGCCATGAGCGATTCCGACTCCGGCACCCGGCTCGAAACGGGCTACGGCCCGGCCACGCCGCCCGGCGACAATCTCTGCAACGACTTCGTGCAGGAGACCGCGGCATCGTTCGCGGCGCTGGCCCGCGCCCGCGGCGACCGGGTGGAACGGCTCGACGGAATCGTCACGATGACCGACGCGGCCATGCCGTTGCCGTTCTGGAACCGCGCGGTGCTCGAGCAACCGGTTGGCGACGTCGATGCACTCCTCGCCTCTGTGCGCGAGTTCTACGACGGTGCCGGTCATCACCCGTTCCTGGTCGATTCGGCCTGGCCCCTCCCCGACCTCGGCGAGCGCGGGTTCGTCCTGATGGGCCATCCGCCGATCATGGTGCGACCCGCGGGCGCATCGCTGCCGCCCGCACCGCCGGAGTTGCGCATCCTCGCCGTCACCGACGACGCCACGGCGCACGACCTCGAACGCACGCTCGTCGACGGCTACCCCGCGCCCGCGCTGCAGCCGTTCACCGAGGTGACGATGATGACGAGCAGCGCGCTCACCGCATCGGGCTGGCACCACTTCGTCGGCTACGTCGACGATCGCCCCGTGGCGGCCGGGTCGGCGTATGCCGGCGATCAACTCCTGCGCGTCGAGAACATCGCCGTGCTCGACGGCGTCCGGGGCCGGGGTTACGGGGTCGCGATCACCGCGGCGACGATCGGCGTCGACCTCACCAAGCCGGCGACGCTGGTCTCCAGCGACCTCGGGCGACCGATCTACGAGAAGCTCGGCTTCCGCGCCGTCATGCGCTGCACGTACTGGCTCGGGATGCGTTGACGATCACACGCCGAAGTCGGCCGCCATCACGATCGCGATCGCGGTGGGATCGCCCTCGTGGGTCACCTCGGCGGCCTCCTTGCGCCCGGCCATGAACAGGGTCAGCTCGCCGGGAGTGCCCGTCAACGTCACCGGCGCGCCGGTCTTCGAGACGACGCACTCGCGGCCGTCGAGCGTGCGCAGCACGAGATGCGCGTCCTTCAGGTGCCGGCGCGCGAGGCGCGCCCCGAACCCGAGCATGCGCCAGAGCACTGCGTCGAGTTCCGTGCCCAGCTCGCGCGGCGGCTCACCCGACGCGCGCCGCACGTCCTCGTGGTGGATGAAGTTCTCGTTGACGTTCGCCGTGGCGAGCGGGCCGTGACGATGCATCCACGGCGGTCCCGTCCGAAGCATCGCGACCAGGCGCTCGTAGCCCCGCTCCTTGTAGCGGTCCATCACGTGTTGCAGATGGCGTGCGAACGGTCCCGGCAACACGAGCCCGACGGCCGCATCGGAACGCGCTTCCCGCGCGACGAGGTGCGCGGCGAGATCGATCGTGCGCCAACCCTCGCACAACGTCGGCGCGTCGGGCCCGGCCTGTTCCATCGTGTCGCACAGCTCGGCCCGTTCCTGCAACAACACCGCGGTCGCGTTCATGCCACCAGCCTCACGTCTCGTAGTAGCGGAGCTCGATGGTGTTGCCATCGGGATCGTCGACGTACAGGCTCGACGCGAACCCGCGCGCACCGAATAGGCCGTCGCCCCGCCGAGCCTCGGGAAAGTGTGATGCGAGAGCGTCGAGGTCGGCCGGCTCGATCACGAGGCAGATGTGGTCGACGTTCACGCCCGACGGTGCGCTCGGAAACACGTCGATGATCGTCGACGCGTTCACCCGAACCGACGGGAACAGCACCTCGCCGCGGCGCCACTCCTCGACGCGCACCGGCTCGAGCCCGAGGACGTCGCAGTACCACGCGAGCGACCGCTCGACGTCGGCACTGTTGATCACGACGTGGTCGACCGCGACCGGGCGCACGAGACCCATCGCCCGACCGTAGCCCGGCGCCGCGCTCGGCGCGCAGTTCGTCCCGGGGTGCAGTCTGCGGTCCGTCAGTCGGCCAGCCGCAGGAACACCGCGGGAACCGAGCCCTTGGCCAGGATCTGGTGGTTCGGGTACCACTCGATGTGCCGGTGGCCGCCGACCGGCCCGTCGGCGAGCTCCTCGACGACGTCGGCGAGGTCGAGCAGCGAATCGCGGTCGCCGTGCATCTGCACCGTGCCGCCGTCGGCCCGGATGCGGGCTCGCTCCTCGCTGTCGCTCTTCGCCGCGATCTTGGCGAAGAACGCGTCGTAGGGCGCCGGGCTGTGGTTGGCCTCGCACGTCAACGACCCGCGGCCGCGCCGCAACAACGCCGCGAGCTTGTCGAGATCATCGCGCGTGCCCGCGATCTCGATCTCGACGACCTCGTCGCCGACGTGGGCAGCTCGCGCGCGCATCGCGCCACCCTAGCGAGACGGTAGCGAGACCCTAGCGAGGCAGGCCGAGCATGCGATCACCGATGATGGTGCGCTGCACCTCGGAGGTCCCGCCCGCGATCGACGCCGCCTTCGACCAGAGCCACTGGCGCTGCCAGAAGCCGCCGCCGGGGTTCTCCGCCGCGCCCCACCACAGCGGTGCCGCGGCACCGGTGATGTCGAGCGCCCGGGTCGAGAGCGCCTGGGTCATGTCGGTCCACGCGAGCTTCGTGACGCTCGACTCCGGTCCGGGTTCGATGCCCTTCGACAGCCGCGACAGCGTCCGCCAGTTGTGCAATCGCAGCACGCGCAGCTCGACGAACGACTGCGCGAGCGCGTCGGCGATCTCCACGTCGTCGAGCAGCGCCCGTTCGGACGCAAGCTGCCAGAGTTCGTCGAGGTACACCTCGTGCACGACCTGCTCCTTGAACGGGAAGGCGGTGCCGCGCTCGTGCGCGAGCGTCGTGTTGGCGACGGCCCAGCCGTTGTGCAGCGCGCCGACGAGGTGATCGTCGGGAACGAACGTCTCGTCGAAGAACACCTCGTTGAACTCGGCGTCGCCGGTGATCTGCACGAGCGGCCGGACCTCGATCCCCGGCGCGGTCATGTCGACGACGAGATACGAGATGCCCTTGTGTTTGGGAACGTCGGGATCGGTGCGCGCCAGGCAGATACCCCATCGGGCGAACTGCGCGTAGGAGGTCCAGACCTTCTGACCCGAAAGCAGCCATCCGTCGTCGACGCGCCGCGCCCGGGTCTGGAGCGACGCGAGGTCGGAGCCCGCGTCGGGCTCGCTGAAGAGCTGGCACCAGATCTCGTCCGCGCTGAGTATCGCCGGAAGCCAGCGGTGCTTCTGCGCCTCGGTGCCGTGCGCGAGCAGCGTGGGCCCGGCCAAATTGATCCCGACACGGTTGATCGGTTGCAGCGCGCGCGACCGCGCGTACTCCATGTTGAAGATCGCGACCTCGACAGGTGACGCGCCGCGCCCCCCGTACTCGGCGGGCCAGTGGATCCCGACCCACCGGCCGGCAGCGAGCTCCGCCTGCCACCGCCGCCCGAACTCGACCTCGTCGGCGATCGTCTCGAAGCGCGCCGGCACCCGCACGTGCGCCGCGAGCCACGCGCGCACGTCACGGGCGAAGTCCAGCTCCTCGGCCGAGAACGACAGGTCCACGCGCTACAGGTCCCAGAACCGCTCACGCTGATAGTGCACGAAGGAGTCGTGCAGCGCGCGCTCGTCGGCCGGCGTGAACTCGCGATACTCGGCGGCTCCCCGCTCGCGCACGAACAGCTCGTCGCCGCCGGCGAGGTCGTGACGGAACTTCTGGTGCACGAGGGTGCGCTTCACGATCTTGTTGGTGCCGGTCGTCGGCGGGTCGGAGAGGATGCGCACGTAACGCGGCCGCCACTTCGGGCCGATCGCCTCCTGGGCGTCGAGCCAGCCCGCGAAGCCGGCCGGGTCGAACGGTGCGCCTTCGGCGAGCACCAGCCCGGCCATCACCTGGTCGCCCGCCTGGTCGTCGGGCACGCCGTAGACGGCGGCGAGTACCACACCCGGTGCCTTGCGCAACGCCTCTTCGATCGGCCCGGCCGGGAAGTTCTCGCCGTCGACGCGGATCCAATCGGCGTTGCGCCCCGCGAAGTACAAGAAGCCCTGCTCGTCCTTGTAGCCGAGGTCGCCCGACCAGTACCAGCCGTTGCGCGTCGTCTTCGCCGTCGCGTCCGCGTTGTTGTAGTAGCCCTCGAACGGACCGACGCCCTGCGTGTTCACGATCTCGCCCACGCACTCCGCGGCGTTCAGCACGCGGCCGCGCTCGTCGAGCTTGGCGCGCACCTTCTCCTCACCGTCGTCGGACACGACTTGCACGTGGTCGGGCGCGTGGCCGAGCGCACCTGCGGGCATCTCGACGTCGCGGTTCACCGCGACACCGCCCTCGGTCGCGCCGTACGCATCGATCACGTCGACGCCGAACCGGCGCGCGAAGCTCTCGACGACCTCGGGTGAGCCTTCGTTGCCGAACGCGACGCGCAACGGGCATTGCGCGTCGTCGTCGCGTTCGGGCTGCGCGAGGAGATACGCGAGCGGCTTGCCGGTGTAGTTGAAGTAGGTGGCGCGGTAGCGGCGG
>DATMUX010000328.1:0-6111 GCA_035563695.1 Acidimicrobiia bacterium | reverse complement strand
GTGACGGTGACGCAGCCGACCAAGGGCGGCTTCGTGACGGTGTATCCGTCGGGGGCGGGACTTCCGACCGTGTCGAATCTGAACTTCGGTGCGGGTCAGACCGTGCCGAATCTGGTGGTGGTCAAGGGGGGTGCGGGCGGCAAGATCGCGTTCTACAACGGCAGCAGCGGCACGGTGCAACTCGTCGCCGACGTCGCCGGCTACTACCTCAGCTGATCATCCGCCCACGGATCCGTACCGAGCCCGCGCCCGGCACGGACGGGCGCAGGTGGCGCGATCGACCGCCGGCAGCGGTCCTTCACTCCGCATCGGAAACGGGCTGTCCCCGACGGTTGCCGATGCAGAGATGAAGCCAAACAGCCAACTCGAACTCTCGAACTTGCTGCAGGTCGACGAAACGTCCGTCCCTGTCCATCAGTACCTCAGCCTCGCCTTCGTACAACCGACCGGGCGGGACGCCGGCCGCAAGAAGATCCCGCGTGGCCGTATCCCGCCACCTCTGCCACTCCCGTTGGCGGAAGCGGTGGAGAAGCACCGACTCGATGATCAGCTCCAGACACAGGCTCTCGGTCTCATCAGAACCGCGTCGATACGACCTTGGATCGTTTTCGACCACGGCTTCCGTTATCCGCCAGTGCGTGTGTCGGTTCTCGTGAACCGCGCCTCGTAGACGCCTCGCCCGGTCCAACTGCGGTGCAGGAACAGGCGATCGCGCTCGACGAACGCGTTC
This sequence comes from Acidimicrobiia bacterium, assembly GCA_035563695.1. Lineage (GTDB taxonomy): Bacteria > Actinomycetota > Acidimicrobiia > IMCC26256 > PALSA-610 > DATMUX01. Next base: position 5,381 of record DATMUX010000328.1, on the reverse strand, counting down.
CACTTGTCGTCCATGTCCTGCGCGACATGACCGGCGCGGACGCGCGTCCATTCACCGTCTGACCACAGACGCGCCGGAGCGGGTACGGCTGCAGGTGAAGCCGTCACCGCGAGCCCCTCGAACGAATCCCGGGTCACTCGACCTTCGTCATTTGCCATGCGCGTTCACCTCGGGCACGTGGGCGCATGACGTCCGCTCGTGGGCCCCCTACCGCCAGCCCCGCGATCGCGGAGCTTACGGTTGGTCTGCCCGGACGCCGGCGCGTTCGAAGGCCTCGATCGCGTGGTCGAGCCCGCGCAGCTCGACCTGCACGTTGCGCTGGAATTCATCGTCGTAGGGGTACGCCGACGCGAGTGTGTCGCACTGGTGCTTCGCATGGTGGAGCCAAGCGAGCATGGCGCTCGCCTGGTCTTCACCGGTGAACTCGATCGTCACGTGCATGCTGCCGACTTCGGCTCGCGTGACTTCTGCGTGCATCTCGATCATTCGTTCGATCTCCCGTGATCTCGCCCTTCATCAAGTAACGCAACCGGTATACCGACCGTCGTTACACACACGCGTAATCGCCGAGCAAGGCAATCTTTCTCTCGGTTAGCGTCCACGGAATGTTGACGCGGCGCGCGTCGATGACGACTCAACGCAAGGTGCGAGCCTCAGGTTCGGAGCCGGCTGCATCGGCGAAACTGCCCATTCCGGAACGCTCCGCCCGTCTGGCCTATCGGGTACGAAGGGAGGCCGACGGCGGCAGACCGCGACCGGTCACCTTCGCCGCGATGAGCCGCGCTGCGGTCGCGGCGCGGGCTTCGTCGCCGGTGCTCGCGTACGCAACCCGTCGAGGAACAGGGGTATGAGCGCCCGTGCGGTCTCGTCGGGATCGAACGCGTTGCTCGCGGTGCGGACCATGGCGACGATCGCGACCGCGCCCATCATGGCGAGGGTCGTGCTCGACGGATCGGGGACCATGAGCTCTCCGGTGTCGTGTGCCTCCGTGAGGAGCTCGCGCACCGGCGCCATGAGCGTGCGTTCGATCTCGGCCATGAGTTGACCGCCGTTGCCCTGGTCGATCACCGCTCCGAGCAGCCGCATGCAGAGCTCAGGTTGCTCCGCGAGGGTTCGCAGCATCGCGTGCAGCACCGCGCGCAGGCGGTGCTCCGCGTCTCCGGACTCCTGCGCGGCGGCTGCCACCGCGGCAGTTCCGCGCTGCAACTTCTGCGCGAGGAGGAACGCGAACACGTCGTCCTTGCCGGCGAAGTAGTAGTAGAGCGTCGCCCTCGGCACCCCGGCCAGAGCGGCCAGATCGTCGATCTTCATGTCGGTGCCGGGCGCCAGGACCTCATCGCTGACGGCCCAGAGGCGCTCGGCCAGCTCGGGCGGCGGAACCTTCACGAGCTTCAACCTACATCGCACCCCCAATCTTCGATTTCTCGTTCGAACGGGAATCTCAACGCTCGTCCAATCATTCTATACGTCTGTCTATACGAACATCCAGCCTTTGGAGGACGCCATGGCAGACGGGACCCAATCGGCTCGGCGGTGGTGGGTGCTCGCAGTGATGTCGGTGGGCACGATGATCGTGTTCCTCGACGACACGGTCGTGAACACCGCTCTTCCTCGTATTTCTCTCGACCTGCGCGCCGCTACTGCGGGCCTCCAGTGGGTCGTCGACGCCTACGTACTGGTCCTCGCCGGGCTGTTGCTGTTGTGCGGTTCCCTCGGTGACCGATACGGCCGCAAGCGCGTGATGACGATCGGGCTGGTGGTGTTCGCCGCGGCGTCCGCGGGTGCGGCGTCGTCGGACACGCTCGGCGCGCTCATCGCGATGCGGGCGCTGCAAGGCCTCGGCGCGGCGATGGTGCTCCCCGCGACGCTCTCGATCATCACGAACGTGTTCCCGCGTCAGGAGCGGGGCCGAGCGATCGCGGTGTGGACGGCCGTCGGCGGCGTCGCCGTCGGGCTCGGTCCGGTGGTCGGCGGGTACCTGATCGATGCGTCGGGATGGTCGTCCGTGTTCTGGCTGCAAGTACCCGTCGCGCTCGCCGCGCTCGCGGGAATGGTCATCGTCCCGGAGTCACGTGACGACCGGCACGTCGGCATCGACGTGCCCGGCGCGCTGCTCGGGACGCTAGCCCTCTCGACGCTCGTGTACGCCATCATCCGAGCAGGCGAGGAATCGTTCAGCGATGGCGTGTGCATCGCGGCGTTCGCAATCGCGGCGGTGCTCCTTGCTGCCTTCGCGTACGTCGAGCGACGTACGGATACGCCGATGCTGCCGTTGCGATTCTTCCGCGAGCGCGATCTCTCGGGCGCGGTGCTCGTGATCGGTATGGCGTTGTTCGCGATGTTCGTCTCCTTCTTCTTCCTGACGCAGTTGTTCCAGCTCGTGCAACATCGCAGTGCGCTCGCAGCCGGCCTGCTGATCGTGCCCGCGTCGATCGGCATCGTCATCGGGTCGGGCCTCGCCGCAAGACTTATTCATACGCTGGGCCCGCGCGTGCTCGTTGCCGCGATGACCGCCGGAATGATGGTCGGACTGTTCCTGCTCACGCGTACAACGGTGTCGACCGGCGCCCTGCGGATCGACGCGGCCCTTGTCCTGTTCGGGCTCGGCGCCGGTCTCGGGCTGCCCGCGCTCACCGACACCGTGATGGCGGCCGTCCCCGAGCGGGAAGCCGGCGTGGGATCTGCCGTCAACGACGTGAGCCGTCAGCTCGGTGGTGCACTGGGCGTCGCCGTCATCGGCAGCGTGGTGAACAGCGCATACCGCGCCAACCTCCGGCGGGGCGTGCCGGCCGGAATCTCACCGGCGATCGCGCACGCCGCGCAGAAGAGCATCGGGGTCGCGACCGAAACCGCCGCGGCGCTTCCGACCGGCACGGCGGTGTCATTGACGCGCGCGGCAAACAGCGCTTACGTGCATGCGATCACGAGCGGATTCTTCGTCAGCGCCGCGGTCATGGCCGCCGCGTTCGCGGTCGCGGTGGCGATACTCCCGGCGCGGATGCGCGCGACGCAGAAGGAGATCGACGAGCCGGAAGCGGCCGGCGACCAGGAGGCGACGCTCCACGTCGTCGACGACTTCGCGTCCGAATCCGCGTGACGTTCCGGCCGATCGCCGGAGCGGCCACGCTCTGCGGTGAGCTGCCTCGGACGGGTTGACCTCCGGCCCTGTCGCGCGGGTCGGGCCCGCGCCAGTATTGCGGCGTGGAGGACGAAAGCCTGTCGCAGGAATTTCCGATCGAGTACGTCTCGATCCACGGCCACCAGTTGGGGTACCGGCGCGCCGGTGACGGTCCCGTGCTCTTGTTGTTGCACGGAATGGCGGGAAGCTCGCGCACCTGGCTCCCGACCATGCAGTTGCTGCAGCACGACTACACGCTGCTCGCCCCGGATTTCCTGGGTCATGGGGAGTCGGCGAAGCCCTTGGGCGACTATTCGCTCGGCAACCAAGCCAGCGCCATGCGCGACCTCCTCCAGCGGCTCGGCATCGACCGCGCGACTGTGGTGGGACAGTCGTTCGGTGGTGGTGTCGCTCTGCAGTTCGCGTATCAGTTCCCCGGGCTCTGCGAGCGCCTCGTGCTCGTCTCCGCCGGTGGACTCGGCCGGGAAGTGAGTTGGATGCTCCGGCTGCTGACCCTGCCCGCGGCGGAATACGTCATGCCGGTCCTGTTCCCGAGCTTCGTGCGTGACTGGGGCGACTCGGTGTCGCGCTTCCTGCGCGACCGCGGCGTTCGCAACGCTCGGGCCGAGGAGGTGTGGCGCGCGTACGCGTCACTCACCGAGTCCGGGAACCGCCACGCGTTCGTGCGCACGATGCGGGCGGTGATCGATCCCGGTGGCCAGTCCGTGAGCGCGATGGACCGCCTCTACCTTGCGGCGCGCGTGCCCACGCTCATCATTTGGGGAGATCAAGACCACATCATTCCGCTCGACCACGCGTATCAGGCGCACGAAGCCATCCCCAACAGCCGCCTCGAGATCATGCACGGAGTCGGTCATTTCCCTCAGGCAGAGGAACCGATCCGTTTCGTCGAGCTCCTCGCCGACTTCCTGCACACCGCCGAGCCCGGCACTCTCACCGGTGGTCACAATTGTGGCCGTATGTAGCCAGAATCGTGACCACCACGGTGTTTCGTTTGGAGTTCCTAGTCCGCGGTCAGGATCCCGGCTTGTGAGATCGCGTTCGCCACGTCCGTACGCATCGTCGTGAGCGCGGCGAGGGTCGTCTCGACGACCGCCCGACTCGCGCCCGGATCGACCGAGACACTGCAGCCTACGGGCAGGCTCTGACCCGGCCACAGGAACGCCTCCACCTCCAACACGTCGGTCGCACGATTGAACTGGATGACGAACCCGGTCCGGCCGGGATTCGCCTCGACCGACACGACCTCGAGCGCCGGCGCCGAAGACGCCGCTGCGCTCGGCGGCGAGTCCCACGACCAGCGGCCCGCCTCGCCCGTGAGGAGCTGGTGGTGGATGTCGTTCCAGAACTCGATGAGATCGTGGTCGGCCGGATCGTTGTCGTTCAGCCGCGCCGGAGCCGACGGATAGAAGCTGAAGAAGTACTGGTCGGTCCACTCGTTCAAGAGCTGGTCGCGCAACGCGAGCCAGCTCGTGACCAATTCGGCCTGCGCCGGATCATTCGGATCGAGCTTCCGCGGCGCGTCCGGATGCTGCTGAAAGAATTGCTCGTCGACGGCTTGGTTCACTTGCTCGCGGGTCGGTAGCGCCATCGCGTCCCTCCTGCTCGAACCTGCGCAGCAGTGTGCCAGACCGGCGGCCTTCGTTCACGTGCGTTCGGTGCGGCGCGGGCGAATCCCACGAGAGCGTGCGAGCGACTCGATCCGTCCGGAATCGCCGCGAATCGACGCTTCGGTTCTGCCGATCGTGGCTCGGACGGCACGTGCGGCCGGGTCCGGCGCACGAGCTGCTAGAGAGGAAGGCTGATTCCGTGACGTCGGCGCCTTCCGGAGGGTGAAGTCCAGCATGAGACGGTCCCGAGTCTTGGTGCCGGTCGTGGCTGCGACGATCCTGGTGTTGGTCCCGTCGGCCGCGGCGGCGCCGGCGCCGGTGACCGGGTTCGTGCGCCCGAGCTCCTTGCAGCCGGTGTTGCCGCGTGGCGCGACGGCGCTCGGCCGGCTGGCGACGACGCAGTTGATCGACGTCGGGGTCGTGCTCGCGCCTGCACACCCGGACCGCATCGCGGCGCTGCTCGCCGCGCAGAACGACCCGAGCTCGCCGCTGTACCAGCAGTACCTGGCTCCGGGCGAGTTCGCGGCGCGATTCGGCCCGAGCTCGTCGGAGATTCGCGGGGTGACGGCGTGGCTGGGGCGATCGGGCTTCAGCGACGTCACGGTTGGGGGATTCGAGGTTCGTGCGCGGGC
>DATMUX010000327.1:0-5696 GCA_035563695.1 Acidimicrobiia bacterium | reverse complement strand
TGGAGCTGCCCGCCGCCTCGCGCCGGGCCACCGTGACCCCGGCCGCGGCCGCTGCGGCCGCCGCGCCCGCGGCCGAGCCGAGGGCGAGGAAGCGCCGGCGGCTGAGGTCGGACATCGCATGGCAGGGTACCGAGAGCGAGCCGATCGCCTCCCGCGGCCACGTACCGCGCGCTCTCCTTCACCTCGCCCTTACCTGCGGCACAGGTACCTCACAACGGCGGTCGCGACCCTCGATCCCTGAACGTTTCCAATCCCGGCCCGAATCGCGACGCGTGACCGCGACCGTCTCCCCTCCTGCAGTCCGATCGCGGATCTCGGACGCACGAGCACGGCGGGCGCGAGCCGTCGACCACGCGTGGGTGGTCGGATGGGTGGCCGCCGTCGGGCTCGTCGTCACCGCCGGCATGTGGCTGCGGCACGGTCAGGCGGCCACGTTCGGCGCCGCCGGCGGCCCGGCGACCGCGGCCGGACAGCTCACGGCGCTCATCGGCACGTACCTCGTGCTCGTGCAGCTGCTGTTGATGTCACGGATCTCGTGGCTGGAGCGGGCCATCGGCCTCGATCGGCTCGCGGTGTGGCACCGGTGGAACGGGTTCGCGGTCGTGTGGCTCCTCACCGCCCACGTCGTGTTCACCACGATCGGCTGGGCGCAGCTGCAGGGACTGTCGATCCCCGATCAGCTCCACTCGTTCGTGTTCCAGGAGGCCGACGCGTTGATGGCGATCGTCGGCTTCGCCCTGTTCATCGCCGTCGCGGTGACGTCGGTGCGCATGGCCCGGCGGGCCCTGCGCCGCGAGACGTGGTACTTCATCCACCTCTACGCCTATCTCGCGGTCGCGCTGTCGTTCGCGCACCAGCTCGCGCTGGGCGCCGACTTCACCCGCGATCGGGCGGCCCGGGCGTGGTGGGTCCTCCTCTACGCCCTCGTCGGCGCCACCATCGTGTGGTGGCGGGTGCTGACGCCGCTGCTCGCCAATCGGCGTCACGGGCTCCGGGTGCACGCGGTGCAGCGCGAGGCGCCGGGCGTCGTGTCGATCCACATCAGCGGGCGGCGGCTCGACGAGTTGGCCGCGCAGCCCGGCCAGTTCTTCCTGTGGCGGTTCCTCACACCGAGCGGCTGGTGGCAGGCGCACCCGTTCTCGCTCTCGGCCCCTCCCACTCCGAAGCGGCTCCGGATCACCGTCAAGAGCCTCGGCGACTACACCGGCCGGCTGCAGAGCATCAAGAAGGGCACCCGCGTGTTCGCCGAGGGTCCGTACGGCACGTTCACCGAGGAGCGCCGCCACCAGCGCCACGTCCTGCTCGTCGCGGGCGGCATTGGCATCACGCCGCTGCGGGCCCTGCTCGACACGTTCACACCCGATGACGACGTCGTGATGCTGTATCGAGTCGTGCGCGCCGACGACGTGATCTTCGCGGACGAGCTGCGCCGGTTCGCGAACGAGCAACACATCACCATCCACGTGATCACCGGAAGCGAGATCGGCGACGACCGGACCGATCTGCTCGGGATCCCCGCGCTCCGCAAGGGCGTGCCCGACATCGCGACCCGTGAGTGCTTCCTGTGCGGACCCCCGGCCCTGGTCGACGCGCTGCGGCGGCGCTTACCGCACCTCGGGGTACCGCACGACCGGATCCACTTCGAACGATTCGAGCTCTAGGAACGACATGCGCCGCGCCGCCCCTGCAATCATCGCCACCGTCATCGGCCTCGGCGCCCTGGCGTCGTTCAAGACGACGCACGCGTCCCGGCTGACGACGAAGCCGATCTCGGGGGTGACGAGGCCGCCGACCTCGGGTGCGCCGCCGCGCGGCGGAGCCGGATCGGGCGGCACCGCAACGCCATCCGCGACGTCCGGAACGACGGCGCCCGCGTCGACCGCGCCCGCGGCCGCGAGCGGCGCGACCCGGACGATCGACGGAGACCCCGTCGACAACCGCTTCGGCACGGTGCAGTTGCGCGTCACGCTGCAGGGCAAGACCATCACCGCGATCGAAGCGCTGCAGATGCCGTACGACCACGCCCGGTCGGCGTACATCAGTCAGCAGGCGGAGCCGATGCTCCGCCAAGAAGCGCTGCAGGCCCAGAGCGCGCAGATCGACATCATCGGCGGCGCGACGTACACATCCGAGAGCTACGCCCAGTCGTTGCAGAGCGCCCTCGACAAAGCACACGCGTAAGGCAGAATCGTGCGGTGCGTCCGGTGCGCCGCGTCGAGGACCAATGGGGCACGGTCATCAGCGTCGACGTGCGCGATCCGATCGACAGCAGCGCAGTCGACGAATGCTTCATCTGGTTCCGGCGCGTCGACGATCTGTTCAGCACGTGGCGAGACGATACGGAGATCATGCGCATCGCGCACGGACGGCTGCGCGTCGAGCAGGCGAGTCCGGAAGTGCGCACGGTGCTCGACCTGTGCGAGCAGATGCGGCTGGAGACGAACGGCGCGTTCGACATCCGGGTCGGCGGCCACGCGAAAGCGCCGCCGCGGCCCGGCCTGGCGCCGCTCGACCCGTCGGGCCTCGTCAAGGGCTGGGCGGTGGCCCACGCGGGCGAGATGCTGCGCGCCGCGGGCGCCGCGAACTTCTTCGTGAACGCCGGCGGCGACGTGCTCACCGCCGGCCGGCCCGACGCCGCGAGCCCGGGCTGGCGCGTCGGCATCCAGCACCCGTGGGAGCGCGACCGGGTCGCGGGGGTGGTCGTGCTGACCGACCGGGCGATCGCGACGTCCGGGCGATACGAGCGCGGCGACCACGTGCTCGATCCGCGTACGGGCCTACCGGCCCTGGGCCTCGCGTCGGTGAGCGTGATCGGCGCCGATCTGGCCGTCGCCGACGCGTACGCGACCGCGGCGGTCGTGCTCGGACCCGCCGAGGGCATGCGGTGGCTCGCCACGCGCGCCGGCTACGAGGGCTTCGGGATCACCGACAGCCGCGCGGTGCTGCTCACTCCCGGATTCGACGGCTACCGGGTGTCGTAGGCGCGCGCCGCCCCGCGACGTCGCGACCACGCCCCGTTAGGATCGGCGCGATGTCGTTCGTCCTCATCGACAAGCCCGCTCCGGAAGTTGCACTCGTGACGATGAACCGTCCCGAGCGCATGAACGCCATGGCCTTCGACGTCATGATCCCGCTGCGCGAGGCCCTCGAAGCATTGAGCCACGACAACTCGGTGCGCGTGGTCGTGCTCACGGGCGCCGGCCACGGGTTCTGCTCGGGCGCCGATCTCGAGGATGCGGGAATCGTGCCGAACATCGACGGACTCACCGTCACTTCGATCGCCCGCCGGGCGCTCGAGTTGCTCGACGACGTGATCCACGCCATCCGCAAGATGCACCAGCCCGTGATCGGGGCGATCAACGGCGCGGCGATCGGCGGCGGCTTCTGCCTCGCGTGCGCGTGCGACATCCGCCTGGCCTCCGATGCCGCGTACTTCCGGGCCGCCGGCATCAACAACGGCCTCACGGCCAGCGAGCTCGGCATCTCGTACCTGCTTCCGCGAGAGATCGGCTCGGCGCGGGCGTTCGAGATCATGCTCTCGGGCCGCGATGTCGACGCGTCCGAAGCCGAACGCATCGGCCTCGTGTCGCGCGTGGTGCCGGGCGACGAGTTGCTCACCGAGTGCTACGCGCTCGCCGAGCGGATCATCGGGTTCAGCCGCGTCGGTGTCGAAGTCACGAAGCGCATGTTGTGGTCGAGTCTCGACGCGGCGAGCCTGCACGCCCACATGGACCACGAAGGCATCGCGCAGCTCTACGTGCGCCTCACGACGCAGAACTTCGAAGAGGCGGTCCGCGCGCGCAAGGAGAAGCGCACGCCCGAGTATCGCGACTGACTCTCAGCTCCAGTACGAACCGTCGAGCATCTGTTCGAGCAGGTTGCGGAACATGATGAGATCGTCGCGATCGGCGGGCTCTTCCATCTGGCCGTAGGCGATGCCCCGCGTCGACGTGCGCACCGACACGATCGCGAACCGCAACGCCGCGAACACTTCGAACCACTCGAGATCGCGAACCGTGTGACCGGTCAGCTGCTCGTACTCGGCGATGACCGAGTCGCGGGCCAGGAAGTCGGGTATGCCCGCCAAGCCGAACCTCTCGGCCATGTCGTCGAAGAACCTGTGGAGGAAGATCATCCATGCGAGGTCGACCTCACGCGGACCGAGCGTCGCCATCTCCCAATCGAGCACCGCGACCGGAGCGAACTCGCGATACAAGACGTTGCCGACGCGCGCGTCCCCCCAATTCAGCACCGTGGGCCCTTCGGCCGGCCAATGTGCGTCGAGCCAGTCGAACGTGGCGTCGATCAGCGGGTACGACACGCCTTCGCGGGCCCAGTCGTAGTACCAGCGTTCGTGACCGAGCTGCTGCTCGAGCGCGGTCGTGCCGTGCTGCACACGGACGAGGAACGAGAGATCGGCGTTGGCGGGGTTGACGTCGTGCAGCTTCGCCAACACCTCGAGCGTGCGACGCTGCATCGCGGCCCGCTGTTGCGGGGTCGCGTCGGCGACCCAGCCACCGAACACGTACGGCGGGATGTCGGGCGGCGCCTCGCCGTCGATGCGCTTCATCACCAGGAACTGCGTCCCCAACCACTGCGGATGGAGCTCGAGCCACGTGACCTCGGGCGCCGGGACATCGGTGCGGGCGCGGACGAGCTGCATGCACTTGGCCTGGAGCTCGATGTCGTACTCGGGGAACACGGGATAGACGTCGGCCATCGGTGCGAGCCGTGCCGCGTACCGCGCCTCCGTGCCGGCGATCGTCATCTCGAACAACACGGTCTCGCTCGACATGCCGTTCCCCGGCGACGACGCCGCCGAGACGCGCGCGTCGGGCGCGATCTGGGAGCGCGCCCACCGCTCGAGCGCGGGACCGACCTCGGTGAGATCGCGGCGCCACGGCGTGTCGAGCTCCATCGGGGCTTGGTCGTCGGCCATGTTCACATCCTGCCACTCGTCACGGGGCGGCCCGCTACGGACGCGGCGCGGGATAATCGTCGGACCGCACCGCGGCGTCGCTGCCGCCGTCGACGAACAGCACCGACCCGCAGAAGAACGACGCGTCCGGCGAAAGCAGGAACGCGAGGAACGCGGCGATCTCCTCGGGACGCCCGGGGCGGGCGATCGGTACCGGGAACACGTCCGGGATCGAGAAGATGAAGTCGAGATCGTTCTCGGTCATCGGCGTCTCGATCACACCGGGCGCGATCGCGTTCAACCGAATCCCTTCGCCGATCCACTGCGGCTGGGGCGCGTGATGCCGCACCCAGTGTGCCAGCGCGAGCTTCGACGCCGGGTACGCGTAGATCCCGGGTGCGCGCGCGGTGGCAGCGAGCGCCTCGGTCTCGTCGCCGCGCCGGATCACGTTCACGAGATCGATCGGCAGCCCGGGTGTGGTCGTCGTGGAGTTCGAGCTGATGGCGATCGCCGCGGCACCGCCGGTGGCGCGCGCGAGCAGCGGGCGCAGGCCCTCGAGCGTCGCCACCGCGCCGTAGTAATTGATGGCCACGACGCTGGGGGTCTCCCCCATCACGCCCGCACCCGCGACGAGCCCGTCGAGGATGCCGCCCGACGCCCGGGTCACGCCCTCGATCATCGCGGCCCGCCCGTCGGGCGTCGACAGGTCGGCGACCACGTCGGCATCGCGCACGTCGACGCCGATCACGCGGTGCCCGTCACGCTCGAGGCGGGCGCG
>DATMUX010000326.1:0-3971 GCA_035563695.1 Acidimicrobiia bacterium | reverse complement strand
CCGAATGGCTCGAGCATCACCAACCATCCGAGGAGCGATTCCGCGAGCCGAAGCTCTCGAGCGCGCACATGCCGCCGTGGGCGCGCGAATGGCAGCGCGCGCTGTTCGACGCGGGGTGGCTCGTTCCCGGCTGGTCCCCGGAGCTCGGCGGCCGCAACGCCACGGCGACGCAGCAGATGATCTACTTCGAGGAGATGAGCAGCCGCGAAATCATGCGGAGCGCGAACCCGCAGGGTCTCGGCATCATCGCCCCGTCGCTCAACGACTACGGCACGCCCGATCAGAAGAAGCGGTTCCTGCTGCCCACGCTGCGCGCCGAGATCTCCTGGTGCCTCGGCATGAGCGAACCGGGCGCGGGCAGCGATCTCGCGAGCCTGAAGACGAAGGCCGAGCTGCGCGGCGACGAGTTCGTTGTCAACGGTCAGAAGGTGTGGACGTCGGGCGCGCACCACGCCGACTGGTGCCTGTGCTTCGTGCGCACCGATCCGAGCGCGCCCAAGCACAAGGGCATCAGCGCGCTCATCATCGACACGAGCTCACCCGGTGTCGACCGCCGGCCGTTCGCCGAGCTGTCCGACATCGACTACACGGATTTCAACGAGGTGTTCTTCACCGACGTGCGCGTGCCGAAGGAGAACCTCGTCGGTCCGCTCAACGGTGGCTGGCCGATCACGCAGGGATCGCTCGCGCACGAGCGGGCGATGCTATGGATCGACTACGCCTACGAGATGCAGCGCACTTTGAAGGCGCTGCTCATACTCGGCGACAAGCTCGCGCCCGACGGCCGGCGCCTCGGCGACGATCTGCGGTACCGCGACATGGTCGCCGGCTGCTACGTCGACGTCCAGGCGCTCATGACCATGGGCTACCGCGGGTTCTCGAAGTTCTTGAAGGGCCGGGCCGCGCCGGAGCACTCGCTGCTCAAGCTGTACGGCAGTGAGGCCCTGCAGCAGGCGCTGCTCTACGGGACGGAGGCGCTCGGCGTCGACGCGATCGACCTCGATCCGCGCGGCCCGAAACTCTGGCGCGACGGTGCCTGGGCGGTCCAGTACCTCCGGAGCTTCAGCGCGACGATCCCGGGCGGCACGAGCGAGATCCAGCGCAACATCATCGCCGAGCGAGTGCTCGGCTTGCCGCGGGCGCGGTAGGGGATCGCGCGTGCGCTTCACCGTGATCGGCCACAGCTGCCTGTACGTCGAGACGAGCGGCCCGACGATCATCGTCGACCCGTGGTTGATCGGCTCGTGCTTCTGGCGGTCGTGGTGGCACTACCCGCCGGCGCCGGAGCCGAAGCCCGAATGGCTCACGCCCGATTACGTCTATCTCACGCACCACCACTTCGATCACTTCCACTTCCCGTCGATGCGCAGGATCGACAAGCACGCGAAGGTGATGGTGCCCGAGTTCGGCATCGACCAGATGGCCGGTGAGGTGCGCAACCTCCACTTCGACAAAGTGTTCGAGCTCCCGCACCGTGAGGTCGTGACGCTCGCGCCGGGAGTGCGCGTCGCGTCGTACCAGAACGGTCCGGACGACTCCGCGTTCGTCATCGCCGACGGTGAGCACGTGCTCGTCGACGCGAACGACGGCAAGGTGCGCGGCCGCACGCTGAAACGCATCCTCACCGATTTCGGCCGGCCGACGTTCGTGTTCAAGAGCTACTCGTTCGCGCAGGCCTACCCGCTCGGCTACACCGCCGACGATCCCGCCGACCTCGAGCTCGTCACGCGCGACACCTACTTCCGCGAGTGGGCCGCGCTGATGACCGCGCTCGAACCGCGCTACGGCGTGCCGTTCGGGAGCATGGTCGCCTTCTTGCATCCCGAGAGCCGCCACGTGAACAGCAAGCTCGTCACGCCGGCCGAGGTGATCGACTCGTTTCGCGCCGCCGAGCCCGACGCGCGCACGGAGCCCGTGCAGATGGACCCCGGCGACACCTGGAGCTCCGAGACGGGTTTCGAGCTGGCCGGAATCGACTGGTACACCGACCGCGACAAGCACCTCGACCAGATCGTCGAGCGCATCGCACCGAAGATCGCCGAGCAGGACGCATACGAGGCGACCCGTGAGCTCACGTTCGACAAGTTCTCGCAGTACTTCGAGCAATTCCTGCACGCGATGCCGCGCGGGGTGCTCGGGCGCGTCGCGCTGACGCGGCCCGTGGTGTTCGACGTGCCGTCGGCCGCGCCGGACCGCTACTGGGTGATCGACGCGCGCCGCCGGCGGGTGACGCACGCGGCCGACGTGCCCGCGGATACCGCGACCGTGATCACGGTGAACGAGGGGATGCTGGCCGACGCGATCGACAAGCGCCTGGTGCACGTCGTCCACGGCTCGATGCGGATCCATGCCCACCTCCGGTCGGGGGGCGCGGGCGACGACGTCACGTTCTGGGGACTGCTCGTGCCGTGGGAGCTCGGCTATCTCCCGCTGCACCGGTCGATCAGCCCGCGCCTCGCCCGCGTCGCGTTCCGCCGCCGCGCCGAGGTGCTCGAGTTCTTCGACTCGCTGCGCTCGGGTGGATCGGGATCGCTGTTCGAACGCTTGTCGCGTCACTTCGCCGCGCCGCCGACCGGGCACGACGCGAGCATCTAAACGGCAACGACCTCGGAGTCTTCCGGGCGCGGCGCGACGCGCGCGCGCAGCCACTGCCACAAGGCGTCGAGCGCGATGCCGCACGCGAACACGAGGCCCACGTCGGCCGCGACCCGGTAGCGAGGGATGCCGAACGTGATCGCAGCGGCGAGCGTTGACGCCGCGATCAGACCCAGGATCGGGATGATCGTCGTGCGCCGGCGCCAGAGCACGACCATCCCCGCGATGCCGAAACTCATCACGAAGTACTCGGTCCACCGGGCGAGACGCGCCGCCCCCATCCCGCGCCCTTCGAGTGTGCCGTCGAGGAACGCGGTCTGTGCCGGTTTGTAGAGGTACCAGAGCCGGCCGACACGCGCCGCCACGACCACCGGCAGGCGGCCGAAGTGGTGCTCGACGTACTGCTTGGCGTACTTGCCGACGACCTCGTCGCGCTGCGACTCGTCCATCGTGCGCGGCAGCATCGGACCGATCTGACCGCTCGGCACGAACGTGACGTTGGTGACGCCGGGCGTCTCGCGGTAGCCGCACAGGTACCAGCCGGTGTACGCACCGTAGTACGCGACGTCGCAGCTCCCCGCGGAGATCGTGCTCCACAGACCGGTCGACAGGAACACGGGCTTGTCGAAGCGCGACAGGTTGTAGCCGATCCATGGCGCCATCACGAGGAGTCCGACGCCGAAGATCACGCCCAACGTCTTCAACCATTCGCGCCAGCCTCGGACGAGCCGCAACGTGAGCGGAATGGCGACGAACGGGAAGAGGAAGATGATCTCGGAACGGCTGAGTGCCGCGAAGCCGAGCGCGGCGCCGAGCACGACGCCGCGCCGCAGGTCGGGCCGGCGGGCGAACTCGTAGGAGGCGACCAAGGCGATCGCGGCGGCGAACGCGGCGATCGTCTCCGACATCAGCAGGAAGTCGTTGGCCCAGAGTGCCGGGAGGAAGGCCGCGAGCGCGGCAGTGATCAGCGCGGCTCGATTTCCGGCGATGCGGCGGGCGAGCAACGCGAGCACGAGGATCGTCGCGGTGCCGAGCACGGTCGACGCGAAGCGGTGCCACGTGATGCTGCGCGCGCCCAACACGGACCACGCGGCGAGATACACGCTGTACATGGGCGGATGGCCCGCGCTCGGCTGTGTGAGGTGGAGGTACCTGTCGCGGAACGGGTCGATGAAGCCGCGTCCGTCGGCGAGCTCGTTGGCTTCGGTGTGGTAGTAGAACGCGTCACCCCAGAGCCGGTACTCGCCGTTCGGGCACGTGCCGGTGACGGTCGTGCACGTCGGCATGTAGCCGTAGATCGTGTAGAGGCGAACTCCGAATCCCGCGAGCGCGATCAGCACGAGCGCGAGCCAGAACCAGCGGCCCGATCGGCGGGG
>DATMUX010000325.1:0-2056 GCA_035563695.1 Acidimicrobiia bacterium | reverse complement strand
CCCAGATCGCTCACTTGGATCGCCTTCTCGATCGCCTTGATCGCACCCTTGTCGTACGGCGCGATCACGAGCACGCGCGCCTCCGGCACGGAGAACCCCGCGAGCTGCTGCAACGGCACTTCCGAACCGTAATAGTCGACCTTCAGCTTCTCGACGAGCGCGGGCGCGGCGCGTCCGGTACGCAGCGACGCGAACTGCTCTTGCAGATGCACGACGCCCTTGTGCATCTTGTCGCGCGCGTCGTCGACCTTGGGGTGCGTCACGGGACCTCCCTCGGATGCACGAGCGTGCCGATCGGCTCGCCCGTCAACGCCTTGATGATGTTGCCCGGCTGGGTCACGTCGAACACGATGATCGGCAGCTGATTGTCCATGCAGAACGTGATGGCGGTCGAATCCATCACCTGCAACCCGCGCGACAGGACCTCGAAATGACTCACCGTTTCGAGCTTCACCGCGTCGGGATTCGTACGCGGGTCGTCGGTGTAGACGCCGTCGACGCCGGAGTGCGTGCCCTTCAACACCGCCTCGCCGCCGATCTCCGCCGCGCGCAGCGCCGCGGTCGTGTCGGTCGTGAAATAGGGGTTCCCGGTGCCCGCGGCGAAGATGACGAGCCGGCCCTTCTCCAGGTGCCGGATCGCGCGCAACGGGATGTACGGCTCGGCCACCTGCGCCATCGTGATCGCGGTCTGCACGCGCGTGGGTTGCCCGAGCGACTCCAGCGCGTCCTGGAGCGCCAGCGCGTTGATCACGGTCGCGAGCATGCCCATGTAGTCGGCGCGGGCTCGATCCATGCCGCCGGTGGCGCCGCTCTTGCCGCGGAAGATGTTGCCGCCGCCCACGACGATCGCGATCTCGACGCCGAGATCGGCGCGGGCCTTGGTGACCTCCTCGGCGATGCGTTGCACGACCTCGGAGTCGATGCCGTAGCCGATCGTGCGGTCGGCGAACGCCTCGCCCGAGAGCTTCAACACGACTCGGTGGTACCGGCTACTGGTCACGCGCAGCTCCTTGGGAGTCGGGATTGTGCGGTCAGTCGGCGCCGATCTCGACGCGCGCGAAACGCCGGACGGTCGCGTCACTGCCGAGCGTCGCGAGCAATGCCGAAATCGTCTGCTTGTTGTCCTTGACGAACGCCTGCTCGAGGAGCGCGCCGCCCGTGCCCTTGAAGAACCCCGTCATCTTGCCGTCGATGATCTTCGGCCAGGCGGCTTCGGGCTTGCCCTCTTCGCGCGTCTGCTTCTCGTGGAATTGGCGCTCGGTCTCGACGACGTCGGCGGGGAACTCGTCGCGCGAGACGTAGCGCGGCGCGGTGCTCTTGTTCGCGATGTGCAACGCGATGTCGTGCGCGACCGCGCGTGCCTGCGCGTTCGCGGGGTCGACTCCACCCAGCTCGACGAGCACACCGATGGTTCCGCGCTCGTTCTGCACGTGCTTGTAGCCGTCGAGCAGGCCGCCGGCCGTCTCGAAGCGGACGACGCGGCCGAGGCTCATCTTCTCGCCGAGCGTGCCCGACTTCCCCTTGACGAAATCGTCGACCGTCTCGCCGTCGATCACCTTGCTGCCGAGGTCGGCATCGCCTTCGGCGCGCACGCGCGCGACGAGCTTGATGAGCGCGTCCTTGAACACCGCGCCCTTGGCAACGAAGTCGGTCTCGCAGTTGAGCTCGACGATGACACCGACGTCGCCTTCGTAGCTGACCTCGACGGCACCCTCGTTGGCCTCGCGACCGGCGCGCTTCGCCGCGCCCGCGAGTCCCTTCTCGCGCAGCCAGAGCTTCGCGGCCTCCATGTCGGCACCCGTCTCCTCGAGTGCCTTCTTGCAATCCATCATGCCGGCGCCGGTCGCCTTGCGCAGCGCCGCCACGTTCTTCGCGCTGATCTCAGGCATCGGTGGTCTCGCCCTGGGTCTCGGGGGTTGCCTCGGGGGTTGCCTCGGGGGTTGCCTCGGGTGTCGCCTCGGCCGGAGCGTCGGCCTCGCCAGCCTGGGCGGCGGCGGTCTTGGCGGCTTCCTTCTGCTCGCGCAACCGTTCCTCGCGTTCCTTCTGCGCGGTCGCG
>DATMUX010000324.1:0-3108 GCA_035563695.1 Acidimicrobiia bacterium | reverse complement strand
GCCTCGGCGACGACCGCGGGTGCGTCGGTGACGTCCGCGCCGGTCGCCTCGAGCCGGGTGCGCAACGCCTCGTCGATCTCGACCCGCCCCGCCGGGAGCCGGTCGCCGACGGCGCCCGGGCCGAACGCGATCGGCGGTGTGGGAGCCCCGCGGTTGGTCTGCACCGCAGGAGATTACGACGGAGGCTGCAGCAACGCGTCGAGCGCCGTCTCGGGCAGGCCGCCCGCCGCGCGCTCCAGCGCGACCAGCGTCCGGTAGCGCTCCACCTGCCGCTGCCGTTCGGCGTCGGTCCACCCGAGCTCCGGCGCCATCAGTGCGGCGACGTCGGCGGCCGCGGCCGCCGATGCGTCGCGTGCCAGCAGCCGCGCGCGTGTGCGGCG
Source organism: Acidimicrobiia bacterium (assembly GCA_035563695.1). GTDB lineage: Bacteria > Actinomycetota > Acidimicrobiia > IMCC26256 > PALSA-610 > DATMUX01. The sequence goes on along the minus strand of DATMUX010000324.1, from coordinate 2,728 downwards.
CGCCAGCACGTCGTCGACCGTCCGAGCCATCTCGTTGCGCACCGCGTACACGACCTCGGCGCGCGTATACGGGAGATTCTCGATCAGTGGTCGCGCGAGCCCGGGGTCGTCGCGTTCGATGGCCATGACCGCGCGTGCGTCCGCGCCGTACCGCTCGCCGAGCTCCTTCGGGATGTCGGGTGCGTCCCACCCGTCGGCGCCGTGGAGGGCGATACGCCGGGTGTGACTCCGGCCGCCGCGGCCGAGGATCTCGACGAGCTGATCGACGGTGTCGGCGGCCATGCGCCGGTACGTCGTGAGCTTGCCGCCGGTGACCGTCACCACACCGCTCGGCGACGTGTGCACCGAGTGGCGGCGCGACAGGTCGGCGGTGCGCTCGCTCTTGGCCGCGGCAACCAGCGGGCGGAGCCCGGCCCAGGTGCCGAGGATGTCGGACTCGTCGATCGTCGTCGTCACGGCCGCGTTGATCGCGCGCAAGAGGTACGAGACATCGGCGGCGGTGATCTGCGGGTCGTCGAGTGGTCCGTCGTAGTCGGTGTCGGTCGTGCCGATGTACGTGAAGCGGTGCGGTCCGCCTTCGCCGCCCCACGGAACGACGAACACCGAGCGGCGATCCTTCGGAACGGGTACGACGACCGCGATCTCGTTGCGCACGAGCGACCACGGCACCGTGATGTGGATGCCCTTGGCGGGGCGGATGGTCGGCGTGTGCGCGCCGTCGTCGAGGAGGCGCACCTCGTCGGCCCAGACGCCGGTCGCGTTCACGATCGTGCGGGCCCGCACGTCGAGCTCGGTACCGTCAGCGCGGACGCGCGCGGTCTGCACGCGCCCGGCACCGTCCTTCGAGACCGAGATCAGCGTCGCGTAGTTCACGACCGTCGCGCCGAGGTCGGCGGCGGTCTTCGCAACCGTGAGCGTGAGCCGGGCATCGTCGGCCTGCGCGTCGTAATACACGTACGACGCGGCGATGTTGTCGACGGGCAGCGTCGGCATGTAGCCCAGCGCCTCGTCCTTGCTCACGCGCTTGTGGAACTTCCCGATGCGCAACCCGCCGGTGAGGTCGTACATCCACATGGTGGTGCCGAGGAGCCGCGCCAGCCGGCGGGGCAGGAGCCCGTCCTTGGTGAACACCGGCAGCAGGAACGGCAGCACCCGCACCAGGTGCGGCGCGGTCGAGCGCAGGACCTGGCGCTCGGCCAGCGCCTCGTAGACGAGGCGGACTTCCTTCTGCTGCAGGTACCGGATGCCGCCGTGCACGAGCTTCGACGACTTCGACGACGTGCCGGACGCGAAATCAACCTTTTCGATCAGCGCCGTCCGCAGCCCGCGCGACGCCGCGTCGAGCGCGACGCCCGTGCCCGTGATGCCACCGCCCACGACGAGGACGTCGTAGGCCGTGTCGCCGAGTTGTCGGAGCGCGCTGGCGCGGTCGAACCCCACTGGGCCAGGCTACTGGCCGGTCGCATTCCCGCCCGAGGAGGCGCGCATGGCTCCGTTCGACATCCCCGGATTCCGTGGCCGGCTGATAGGGCCGGGCGACGCCGACTACGACGAGGCCCGCAAGGTCTTCAATGGCATGATCGACCGGCGGCCCGCGCTCATCGCCCGGTGCTCGTGCACCGCCGACGTTGCCGCGGTCGTGAACCTCGCTCGCGAGCGGGGGCTTTCGCTCTCGGTGCACGGCGGCGGGCACGGCGTCACCGGCGCGGCCATGTGCGACGACGGTGTGTGCGTCGACCTGCGCGGCATGAAGAACATCACGGTCGACCCGCAGGCGCGCGTCGCGCGTGCCGACGCCGGGCTCACGTGGGGCGAGTTCGATGCGGCGACACAGGAGCACGGCCTCGCGTGCACGGGCGGGCGCGTCACCACGACCGGCATCGCGGGGCTCGCGCTCGGCAGTGGCAGCGGCTGGCTCGAGCGCAAGTTCGGGTTCGTGTGCGACAACCTGGTGCAGGCCGAGGTCGTGACCGCCGACGGGCGCACCGTCAAGGCGTCGGAGACCGAGAACGCCGATCTGTTCTGGGGTCTGCGGGGCGGCGGCGGGAACTTCGGCATCGTCACGCGGTTCGACCTTCGCCTGCACGAGCTCGGTCCGATCGTGCTGGGTGGCATCCTCGTGTACCCCGCCGAGATGGCGCGTGACCTCCTGCGGTTCTACCGCGAGTTCGTGCGCGACGCGCCCGACGAGGTCGGCTCGGGACTCGCGTTCATCTGCGCACCGCCCGAGGATTTCGTGCCGAAGGAAGTGCAGGGCCATCCCGTCATCGGCGTCGTGTGCTGTTACGCCGGCCCTGTCGAGGACGGCGAGCTCGCGTTCAAGCCGCTGCGCGCGTTCGGCCCGCCCGCGCTCGACCTCGTGCAGCCCATGCCGTACACGGCCGTGCAATCGCTGCTCGATCCCGCGAATCCCAAGGGAATGCTGAATTACTGGACGGCGGACTTCTACGACGCGCTGCCCGACGAGGCCCTCGACATCCTCGCCGCCGCGGCGACGCAGCCGGTGTCGCCGCTCACGCAAGTCATCGTGATTCCCGGGGGCGGTGCGATCTCGCGAGTCGACGAGGAGGCGATGGCCTTCGGGCAGCGTCACGCGCCGTTCAACATCCACTACCTGTCGATGTGGGCGGACCCGGCCGACACCGACAAGAACATCGAGTACACGCGCTCGCTGTCCCGGTCGATGAAACCGTGGGCGAACGGCGGGGTGTATCTCAACTTCATCGGC
>DATMUX010000323.1:0-6077 GCA_035563695.1 Acidimicrobiia bacterium | reverse complement strand
GCTTCGCCGACGAGATCGGCTTCGTCTGCGAGCGCAAGGCCACGAAGCTCGAGACGACGTTCGAGATCCCCGGCCTGCCCGACAACGCGACCAAGCGACTCGAGATCGAGCGCGTCGAAGAGCTTGGTCCGATGCGCGTGTACGACATCCAGACCGAAAGCGGCGAGTACCTCAGCCACAACCTGCGCGTGCACAACTGTTTCATCCTTGCCGTCGACGACACGATGGACGGCATCCTCAACTGGTACCGGGAAGAGGGCATCATCTTCAAGGGCGGTTCCGGCGCCGGCATCAACCTGTCGCGCATCCGCTCGTCGAAGGAGATCCTCCACGGCGGCGGCACCGCGTCCGGGCCCGTCAGCTTCATGCGCGGCGCCGACGCGTCCGCCGGCACAATTAAGTCGGGTGGAAAAACCAGGCGCGCGGCGAAGATGGTCATCCTCGACGCCGACCACCCCGACATCGAGGACTTCGTGTGGTGCAAGGCGATCGAGGAGCGCAAGGCGCGTGCGTTGCGCGACGCCGGCTTCGACATGGATCTCGACGGCAAGGACAGCTACTCGATCCAGTACCAGAACGCGAACAACTCGGTGCGAGTGACCGACGCGTTCATGCAGGCCGTTGTCGACGACCGCGACTGGGAGCTGAAGGCCGTCACTACGGGCGAGGCGCTGAGGACGATGAAGGCTGGCGATCTGATGCACCAGATCGCGCAGTCGGCATGGGAGTGCGCCGATCCCGGTATGCAGTTCGACACCACGATCAACCGCTGGCACACCGCGTCGAACACCGGCCGCATCAACGCGAGCAACCCATGCTTCCCCGGTGACGCGCTCGTGCACACCGACAAGGGCTTGATTCGCTTCGACGCTCTCTTGAACCGGGCACGCCGCGGCGAGACGTTCGGCGTCTACACCCACGACGCGACGAATCCCGATGTTCCCGCGGAGCGGCTCGAGATCACGTCTCCGGAAGCCATCATGGTCACGGGCTGGAACGAGATCGTGAAGCTGCGCTTCTCCAACGGTGCCGAGCTGCGTTGCACGCCGAACCATCGCATCTTCACCGAGAACCGCGGCTATGTGGAGGCGAAGGATCTCGTCGAGACCGACGAGATCAAGCTGCTGACTCTGCCCGCGCCGGCCGTGAACGCCGACTGGAAGCTGTCGGTGAGCGCGAAGCTCTACGCGCTCGCGGGCCGGGGCGACAAGAAGTCGCGCACGTTCGCGCTACCCGAGAAGTGGTCCACCGAGATGGCGCACTACCTCGGATGGCTCGTCGGCGACGGCTGCATCTCGGGCGACGTCGTGAGCACCGTCTACGGCAGTGACGAGGAGCAGCGCGAGATCCTGCCCGCGCACCGCGAGCTCATGACGCAGTGGAACGACGGTGTGGCGCCGAAGCCCTCGGTCCAGGCCAACGGCACAGTGCAGCTGCGCCAGAGCCGGCGCGTCATCGCCCGGTTCCTGCACGCGCTGGGCGTGTCGCGCAAGCGCGCATCCGGCAAGGTCGTGCCGGACGCGGTCTACACCGCGCCGCCCGAGATCGTGGCCGAGTTCCTGGCCGGGCTCTTCGATGCCGACGGGTGCGTGTACAACGGTGAGAACTCGCGCTACGTCGGCCTGGCATCGTCATCGCACGAACTGATCGTCGGTGTGCAGCGGCTGCTGTCGACGTTCGGCGTGTTCGCTCGCGTCTACTCGTCGAACAGTCCGAATCGGGGTTTCGAGCACACACGCAAGGACGGCACGCACGTGAGGTACCCGTCGCGTCCGATCTTCGACCTGCGCATCGCGAACCGTTCGATCGAGCGCTTCGCCCGGCACATCGGTTTCCGCCTCCCGTCGAAGCAGGCGAAGCTCGACACGCTGCTCGCGACGCGCCGGTTGAGCGAGACGAACGAGAACGTGCGGCTCGTCGCCCGCGACGACGACGGCGTCACGCTGACCTACAACCTGTGCGAGCCCCGCAACCACTCGTACATCGTAAATGGTACAATTGTGGCTAATTGTAGCGAATATATGCACTTGGACAACTCGGCGTGCAACCTGGCGAGCATCAATTTGCTGCAGTACCTGGGCGACGACGGCACGTTCGACGTCGACGGGTACCGCCACACCATCGAGGTGATGTTCACGGCGCAGGAGATCCTCGTCGGCAACGCCGACTACCCCACGGAGAAGATCGCGGAGACGAGCCGCGCGTTCCGTCAGCTCGGATTGGGTTACGCGAACCTCGGCGCGCTGCTCATGGCGCAGGGCATGCCGTACGACTCGGACGCCGGTCGCGCGTGGGCCGGCGCGCTGACCGCGTTGATGACGGGTCACGCGTACGCAACCAGCGCGAAGACGGCGGCCCGCATGGGACCGTTCGCGGGCTACGCCGCGAACGAGGAGCCGATGCTCAACGTGTTACGCATGCATCGCGCCGAAGTTGCGAAGATCGACGAAGACCTCGTGCCGCCGGAGCTGCTCGGCGCCGCGCAGCAAGCATGGGACGAGGCGGTCGAGCTCGGTGAGCGGCACGGTGTGCGCAACTCGCAGGCCTCGGTCCTCGCGCCTACGGGAACTATTGGCCTCATGATGGATTGTGACACGACGGGCATCGAACCCGACCTCGCGCTCACGAAGGCGAAGAAGCTCGTCGGTGGCGGCACGATGTTCATCGTCAACCAGACGGTGCCGCGTGCGCTGCGCCACCTCGGGTACTCCGACGACGACGTGTCGAAGATCGTCAGGTACATCGACGAGCACAAGACGATCGTGGGCGCGCCCGCGTTCAAGGCCGACGACCTGCCCGTGTTCGCGTGCTCGATGGGCGACAACACGATTCACTACCTCGGTCACGTGAAGATGATGTCGGCCGTGCAATCGTGGATCTCCGGGGCCATTTCGAAAACGGTAAATATGCCCGAAGACGTCAGTGTGCAGGACGTCGAGGACCTCTACATCGAGTCGTGGCGCCTGGGCCTGAAGGCGGTGGCGATCTACCGCGACAACTGCAAAGTTGCGCAGCCGCTGGCGACGCAGAAGAAGGCCGGCGAAGCGGGGCCGCTCGAGCGTGAGGTTGAGCGCGTCGTCGAGACGGTGATCGTCCAGCAGCCAGTTCGGCAGAAGCTGCCGCGCACCCGGCGGTCGCGCACATTCTCGTTCCGCGTCGCCGATTGCCACGGTTACGTCACAGTGGGTGAATACGAGGACGGCCGGCCCGGCGAAGTGTTCATGAAGGTGGCGAAGCAGGGCTCGACGCTCGCGGGCATCATGGACGCGTTCGCGATCTCGGTGAGTCACGGACTCCAGTACGGCGTGCCGCTCGAGGCGTTCGTCGACATGTTCACGAACATGCGGTTCGAACCGGCGGGCATGACCGACGATCCTGACATCCGGTTCGCGACGAGCTTGATCGACTACATCTTCCGGCGTCTCGCGGTCGAGTACTTGCCGCTCGAGCAGCGTCAGGCGATGGGGATCATGACCGTGCACGAGCGGTTGCAACCCACGCTGCCGGGGGTCGAGGAGGCTGCGCTTCCGGTCGCACCCGCGATCGACCTGCCGCCGGAAGACCGGCCCCCGTCGGCCGTCGCGCACGTGCAGCCGCCGAAGGAGATCGCACCGTCCCAGGCACGTGGCGGCGAGGTCGTGTTGTGCCACGTGTGCGGCGACATCATGCAGCGCGCCGGCTCGTGCTACGCATGCCCGAGCTGCGGCAGCACCAGCGGCTGCTCGTGATGTGAAATCGCCCAGTAACTCCGACCGAGGTCGGCCGAGGACAGCTTGAAGCGCGATTGACGCGGCAATTCGCGCCTTGAAGGTCGGAGCGGCCTCGATCAGGCGAGGCGCTTGCTGACGTCCTCGCCCGCCGCGATGCGGTCGGCGTAATCGTCGAGCCAGCGGTGGAACTTGGTGCTCGCCTGCGTGTCGGCATCGAGGCGCGGGTAGGCGGGGATGACGTAGTCCGGATCGAGCGGTGGATGGTCGGACGCGGGTTTGCGGGCAAGCACGGTCTTCACGATCGGGGCGAGGCGCTTTGCCTTTTCCTGCTCTGCATGCGGCCGGCGTTCGGCGAACTCGGGCAGGATCTCGCGCCCGAGAAGTTCGAGCGTCTCCATGATGTGCTCATGGCGGTTGCGGCCGGCCGCGCACGACAGGATGAGCTGGTCGACGCCGCATTCCTCGTAGCGGCGGAAGTAGTCGCGTACCTGGTCGGGGGTTCCCATCGCGCCGCGCAGGCCGCTCGTCCCCTGCGCCACCGACTTCGCGCCCAGCCGCTCCTCGTCGGCGACCGCGAGCGCGACGGCTTCGGGGTCGTAGCCCTGTTCGGCTCGGCGCGCGCGGTAGTCGGCCCAGAGGTCTCCCGCGCCGGGGACGTGGCGGCCGAAGACGTAATAGTGGCCGAGCGAGTAACCGATGAAGTTCACACCTTCGGCACCCCGCCGCACGGCCTCGGCTTCGTCTTCGTGACAGAAGAACGAGGTGACACACGCGAGGTTCGCGTTCACGGCGTCGCCGATCGGCACTCCCTCGTTGGCGAGAGTGGAGTAGTAGTCATCCACCCAGTGGCGGGCCTCCTCCGGGTCGAAGAACGCGAACGCGAGCGCGCCGATCGCGTGCTGGGCGGCCAGGTGGATCGTCTCGCGCCGGCTGCACGCGATCCACACCGGCGGGTGCGGCCGTTGGACCGGCTTCGGCACGACGTTGCGCGGCGGCATGCGGACGTACTCTCCGACGTGACCGCTGAAGGGCGTCTCGGTCATGCAGCGGAGCGCGACGCGCACGCCTTCCGCCCACATCGCGCGCTTGTCGGCCGGATCGACGCCGAACGCGTCGAGCTCCGCGGCCGCTGACCCCTCGCCGGTGCCGAATTCGACGCGTCCGTTCGAAAGGACGTCGAGGGTCGAGATGCGTTCTGCGATACGAGCCGGGTGGTTGATCGCGGGAAGCGTGTGCACGATGCCGTGCGCGAGGCGGATCCGCTCGGTGCGTTGCGAGGCCGCGGCGAGGAAGAGCTCGGGCGCGCTCGAGTGCGAGTACTCCTCGAGGAAGTGGTGTTCGACGACCCAGACGCAGTCGATGCCGATGCGGTCGGCGAGCTCGATCTGATCGAGCGCCTCGCTCATGACGCGCCGCTCGTCACCCTCCGCCCAGGGGCGGGGCACTTGGTGCTCGTAGAACAGCCCGAACTTCACTCGCGGCCGAGAGTAACATGGCGATGTAACAACTTCGCCCGGGCCGCCGATGATCCGGTTCCCGTGGGCAGCCGCGGCGGGACGGGAGGGTGAGTCGTGGCCCGAAGCATTCGCCTGAGCCCCGATGAGGCGTGGCGGGTGATCGAGCGTTCGCACACGGGCATCCTCACGACGTTGCGCCGCGACGGCATGCCCATCTCGTTGCCCGTGTGGTTCGTGGCCCTGGACCGGCGCGTCTACGTATCGGGGCCGGCGCACACGCGGAAGTTCGCCCGTGTGCGTCGCGACAACCGCGCCGCCTTCCTCGTCGAGACCGGCCGCGCGTGGGCGGAGCTCGTCGGCGTTCACCTGACCGGCACTGCGCGCGAGGTCCACGATCCCGAACTGCTCGCGCGCGTGCACGACGCCCTGGATGTGAAGTACTCGGCATTTCGCACCGACCGGTCGGTCATGCCCGCGCGAACGGCCCAGTACTACGAGACGCCCGCGGCCACGATCGAGATCGAACCGCACGAGCGCATGCTCACCTGGGACAACGCGCGACTCGTCGCGGACGATCCACGATGACTGCGTCACCTGCCCGCTCCTCCGATCCGCCGGCGCCGGCGACACGGCGGCTCTCTCGGCACGAGCGCCGCGAAGCGATCCTCGCCGCGGCTGCGGCCGCGTTCGCGCGCACCGGCTTCCCGACAACGTCGATCGCCGATATCAGCGCCACCGCGGGTGTGTCCCATCTCATCGTCTACCGCCACTTCGACTCCAAGGAGGCGCTCTACAAGGCGGTGCTCCGGCGCGCGATCGAGCAGCTCGACGCGGCGCTCGGCGCGCCCGGGGCCGTCGGCCGCTATGGGCCCACGCCGCGCGCCGTGCTCGGCGGCGCGCGCGCCGCGCC
>DATMUX010000322.1:0-6188 GCA_035563695.1 Acidimicrobiia bacterium | reverse complement strand
TGACGCACCCGAGCGGGGAGTCGTAGGTGTACCGGCCTTTCCGCGAGAAGCGCGCGTACCTCGACGAGTACCGGCGCGATTGGTCGGCCTGGCTGCGCGAGGAACGCGCAAAATGGTCGCACGGGCGCCGCGACCTCGTGGCCGAGCTGTCGGAGTGGTTCGTGCCGCTGCTCGAGCGAGCCCCGATCACGTCGGCCGGGATCGCGGGCAACGTCGTGCTCGACGTCGGTGAGGAGGGGGCCGGCGTCTGCATCGATTTCGTGGAGTCCGAGGTTCGGGCCTGGCGCGGCGAGCCCTTCGTGTACAAGGCCGACATCGACCGGCGGCTCGTCGAGGCCCTGATCGAGCGCCACGAGGAGGACTGGGTCAACTCGCTGTTCCTCTCGTGCCGCTTCACCGGACATCGCCCCGACCCGGCCAACTTCAACGAGTTCGTGATGACGTTCTTCAAGGCGCTCTCGCCGGAGCGCATCGCGTACGTCGAACGCTGCTATCGGGAGCGGCGCAAGGACGCCGACGAGTTCTTCGAGCTCGGCGGGTGGCGCATCGAGCGGTGGTGCCCGCATCGCCAGGCCGATCTGACGCGCTTCGGCGAGATCGACGACGGTGTTCTCACGTGCAGCTTGCACCACTGGCAGTTCGACCTCGCGACGGGTGCATGCCTGACGAGCGGCGACCGTCGCCTGCGCTGCGGGCGCGTGGAAGAATCCGGCGCATGAGCGATCGCCGCGCCGCGTTCAACCACGTCGGTCAGTGCGTGACCGATCTCGACCGGGCGAAGCGGTTCTATTGCGAGCTCTTCGGGTTCACCCCCGAACGCGAGATCACACCGCCCGACGACATGTCGGCGCGCCTCTTGTCACTCGACCCGCCGCTCGGCATGACCGCGTCGTATCTCGTGCGCGACGGTCTCGTGCTCGAGCTCCTGCACTTCGCCGCCGCCGGCCGGACGCAGCCGTATCAGGCGCGCGCGATGAACGAGCCGGGCCTCACGCACGTGTCGCTGTCGGTCGAGGATCTCGACGGGGTGCTCGCGCGCATCCCGGAGTACGGGGGCGCCGTGATCGAGTCGTCGAACATCGGCGCGGGCGTGTTCGTACGCGATCCCGACGGGCAATTGCTCGAGCTGCTGCCGATGGCCTACCGCGAGCACCTCGACTCCCAGGGCTATCACTGACCAATTCCCGCTCACCGCTCTCGAACCTGCGTCACTCACCTACCGAATACATGGTTCAGTGACGCAGGTTGGGGAGTGATGTGCGAACATCGCCGCCGTGCGCACCACCTCGCGCCTCACGGCGCGCCCGACCGCGCCGCCGACGTTGCGCCCCGTCGCCGTTGCGTTCGTCGTGTTCGGGTTCTTCGCGGGGGCGTGGGCCGTCGCCGTGGTCGACATCGAGCGCACGTTCGGTCTCTCCGACGCCCAGCTCGGGTTCCTGCTCGCCGCGGGCATCGTCGCCGCGACCGCGGTCGCCGCGGTCGGCGGCGCGATCACCGACAGGCTCGGCGCGGGGGTCGCGCTCACGCGCTCGTTGGTCGTCTGGGGAGCGCTGCTCGTCGGCGAAGCGGTCGCGCCGCACGTCGGCCTGTTCGCGGCGGCGTTCACGCTCGCGATGGCGGCCGGCGGGTTCGTCGACGTCGTCATGAACATCGTCGCGGCCGACGCGCTGGCGCACGAGCCCGGACGCCTCGTGCGCTTCCACGGATGGTTCAACGGTGGTGCGGTGCTCGGTGCGGCGACGACCGGAGTCGCGCTCCGGCTCGGCGCGTCGTGGCGCGTCGTGTGGTCCGGCGTCGCGATCGTCGCGATCGTCACCGGACTCGTCGTTCGGCGGGCGCGTGTGCCCGAGCCGCCGCGCGTCGAGCACTCGTCGATGTTGCGCGCGCTCGCCTCGCTACGTCATGAAGGAATGCTCACGCTCGCCATCGTGTTCGGCGCCGCCGCGATGGTCGAGGGAGGCATCGCGACGTGGGGAATCCTCTACCTGCGCGCCCATTTGGGCGTCGGCGTCCTCGCCGGCGTTACGGCCTACGTGATCGGCGAGGCGCTGGCGACGATGGCTCGCATCGGTGGCGGGCCGGTGGTCGGCGCGCTCGGGTCGCGGCGGTCGCTGGCGCTCGGGGGTGGACTGGCCGCCGCGGGCATCGCGACCGAGGCGCTGTGCGGAACCGGCGCGGTCGCGGCGGCCGGCCTCGCGGCCGCGGCCGTGGGCATCTCCGTCGTGTGGCCCCTGCTGCTGGCCGACGTCAACAACGAGGCGCGCCATCCCGCGCTCGCGATCGGCGGCGTGACCGCCTGCGGCTATCTCGGCATGGTCGCGGGCCCGCCCATCGTGGGCACGCTGTCGGGCCTGTTCGGTCTGCGCGTCGGGCTGTTGGTGCTCGCCGGCGCGGCGCTGTTCGTCGCCATCGTTCCTGCGCGCATTCGCGGCGCGGCGCGGGCGCCGCGGCCGGACCGCTGAACTACCCGTCGTCGCCTTGCGGGAGCAGGTTCTGGAACGCCCGGCGCAGCAACGGCGTCTGCGCGTCGAGCACGTCGGCGAGCTCGTCGCTCGGCGGCTCGGTGAGCAACGCGGCCACGGGCGCGAGTGCGGGATCCGGGTCGAGCTCGGGCGCCTCGACCGACGCCGGACGCGGTGGCGTTCCGCGCGACGACTCGGGTACCGCGCTCAGCCCGGGAAGCGTGAGGTCGTCGCGCGTCGCGCGCCGGCGCCGGGCGCGCGCGATCGACGCACCGCGGCTGCGGCGCGCCCTGGCGCGAGCACGCGTGATGGAGTCGGTGCCGCCGGTGCGCTCGTCGTGCAGTCGCCAACCTCGGGGCAGCACGAGTGTGGCGGCGTGCTTCTGGCACAGGTCACCCTCGGTACGCACCGCGTTGTCGTCAATGTCGACGAGCCACGCCTCGCGCTGCGTCGGTTGGAAGCGCAGCGCGGCAGTCGCGGGGGCGCCGCATCCCGGGCGCGCGCACCTGCGCAGATGTTGCGTGCCGTAACGCCGTGCCCAGTTGGCGCCGGGAATCATGATCGGAGGTGCTCCTGCCGGGCGCACATATCGACGCGCTCCGTCTTCCTTGCCTCGCCCGTGTTCATCAGATCCTACGTGTTCAGTGTTCCGCCCGGAACATTCGAGTATGTCGCGTCGTACCCCGACGAAGTCAAACCGCTCCGGCGTTCTGGAACGCACGGGCGAGTAGAGGAGTGTGCGCGTCGAGCGTGATCTCCAGTTGCTGCGCCGCGAGCGCGCGCCGGTAGCGCCGGTCCTCGAGGGTCCACCCCTGGGGCGGTGTGAGCGCGCGCACGTGTCGCTCACAGAGCTCGCCGGCACGCGCGCCACCGTCGGCGGGCGAGTCGAGCCAGACCGTGAGATCACTGGCGTCGAAGGTGAACGTTGCGGTCGCTGCTGCGCTGCAGCCGGCTCGGGCGCACTGTCGTCGCACGAAGGGAACGGTACAGCCGTCGAGGGCGCGAATCGTGCCAAGCTGGCGCGGTGCGCAATCGAGCGGGCGCGGCGGCCTCGGGGTGGGTGGTGAAGGTTCCCGCGTCGACGGCGAACATCGGCGCGGCGTTCGATGCGGTGGCGCTCGCGTTGGACCTCTCCTTGGAGATCAGCGACGCCGACGGCGGCGCCCCCGCCGCGCCCGAGACGCACCCGGCGGTTCGGGCGTTCCGCGGCGCGGGGGGCGTCGGAGCGATCGCGGTCCGGTCGCAGTTCCCGGGCGGGCGGGGCCTGGGTTTCTCGGGTGCCGCCCGGGTGGGCGGCCTGCTCGCGGCGGGCGTGCAGCGCGGCGCGTCGGTGCGCGACGTGCGGGACAAGATCCTGCGCGAGGCGACCCGGCTCGAAGGTCACGCCGACAACGTCGCCGCGTCGTTGCACGGCGGTGTCGTCGCGGTCGCCGGCGGACGTGTCGTCCAGGTTCCGCTGGGACGCGAGCTGGTCGTGGTCGTGTGGATACCCGAGCACGAGATTGCCACGACGGGCGCCCGGCGCCTGCTGCCCGATCAGGTCACCTTCGCCGACGCGACGTTCAACATCGGGCGGGCCGCCCTCCTCGTCGCGGCGCTCGCCGCAGGCGACACGAGTGCGCTGCGCGTCGCGACCGAGGATCGACTGCATCAAGACCGGCGCCTCGCTCGAGCCCGCGACGCCCGCGTCGCGATCGACGCCGCGCTCGCGGCGGGCGCGCATGCGGCCTGGCTGTCGGGGTCCGGGCCGTCGGTCGCGGCGTTCGCCGACCCGGCGGCGGCGGGATCGATCGCGGCCGCGCTGCCGGCCGAGGGGCGTGCGTGCGTGGTTGCGATCGCCGAACAGGGTGCGATGGTGACGGCGAAGGATGCGACGTGAGGATCGACGGCGGCTGCGTGGTCGTGACCGGCGGGGCCGGCGGCATCGGCGCGGCCCTCGCGCGGCGCTTCGCCGCCGAGGGCGCCCGGGGTGTGGTGGTCGCCGACGTGCAGGCGGAAGCGTTGCGATCGGTCGCAGACGAGGTCGGCGCCCTGGCCGTCGAGTGCGACGTCACCGACGCCGCGCACGTCGGCGCGCTCGTCGATCGGGCGGAGGCCGAGTACGGCCCCATCGACCTGTTCTGCTCCAACGCGGGCATCGTCGAGCCGGGCGGCGCCGACGTGCGCGATGCGGCCTGGCGTCGCAGCATCGACGTCAACGTGATGGCACACGTGTACGCGGCGCGGGCGCTGGTCCCGCGCATGCTGGAACGGGGCGGCGGCTACCTCCTGCAGACGGCCTCGGCCGCCGGGCTGTTGACCCAGATCGGCAGCGCGCCCTACTCGGTGACCAAGCACGCGGCGCTCGCGTTCGCCGAGTGGCTCGCGATCACGTATGGCGAACGGGGCCTGAAGGTCTCGGTGCTCGCCCCGCAAGCAGTGCGCACCGCGATGACCGCGGGCGTCGTCGACGGCGGAGTTGCGGGTGTCGACGGCATGCTCGAGCCGGAGGTCGTCGCCGACGCTGTCGTGCGGGGCCTCGCCTCGGAGGCGTTCCTGATCCTCCCGCACCCGCAGGTGCTCGAGTACTTCCGGCGCAAGGCGTCCGATTACGAGCGGTGGATCCGCGGCATGCAACGGCTCCAGGCCCGTTTCGGCGACACGCTCTGACGTCATAACCTGCGGTGCGCGGAGTCGACGCCCGCGAAGGAGCAGCATGTGCTGAGCGCGATCGTGTTGATTAAAGCCAAGCCGGCGAAGGTCGCGACGCTCGGGCCCGCGCTGGCCGCGATCGACGGCGTGTCGGAGGTCTATTCGGTCACGGGCGACGAAGACCTCGTTGCGCTGATCCACGTCGACGACACCGAGCGCGTCGCACTGCTCGTCACCGAGCAGATCTCGACGCTCGACGGGATCATCGACACGCGCACGCTGATCGCGTTCCGGCAGTACGACCCGGCCGACATCACCTTCTGATGGGCGGCTGGTGATGGGCGGCTGGTGATGGATGTCGCCGACGCGCTGGCCGCGGCGGACGAGACGTTCGACGCGGCGCTCGCCGAGCTCGTTGCACTCGTGCGCATCCCGAGCATCAGTGCCGCACCCGATCACAGCTCCGACGTGCAGGCGAGCGCCGACGCGACCGCCGCGCTGCTCGTCGAGCACGGGCTCGAGAACGTCCGCATCGCGACCGTCGAGGGCTCCCGCCCGAACGTGATCGGCGAATGGATGCACGCCGGCGCCGACCGCCCGACGGTGCTGCTGTACGCGCACCACGACGTGCAACCCCCCGGGATCGTCGAGAACTGGACGAGCGCGCCGTTCGACCCGATCGAGCGAGGCGGCCGCATCTACGGGCGGGGCACGGCCGACGACAAGGCCGGCGCCGTCGCCCACGCCCGAGCCGTCGGCGCGTGGCTCCGCAGCGTCGGGTCGCTGCCGTGCAACGTCCGTGTCCTGGTGGAGGGCGAAGAGGAGATCGGATCGCCGACGCTGCAGGCGTTCCTCGTCGCACACCTCGACGAGCTGTGGTCCGATGTGCTCGTGCTCGCCGACTCCGGCAACTGGGACGTCGGCGTGCCCGGCCTCACCTACTCGCTGCGCGGCCTGGCCGCAGCCGATATCGAGCTGCGCGCGCTCGACGGTCCACAACACTCGGGCATGGCGGGCGGGGCGCTACCCGATCCGGTCATGGCGCTCGCGCGTCTGCTCGCCTCGCTCGTCGACGAGCACGGCGACGTCGCGTTC
>DATMUX010000321.1:0-8307 GCA_035563695.1 Acidimicrobiia bacterium | reverse complement strand
CCCCCCTCGACCGCACGGCACCCCCGACGACATCGCCGCCGTCGTCGTGTTCCTCTGCTCCGACCTCGCCCGGTTCATCACGGGTCAGAATCTCGTCGTCGACGGCGGTATGACACTGCACGGCTCGGGGGTCGACGGCGTGCTCGACGTCGTGCGTGAGCTCCTGGCGCGGGGCTGACCGGCGCATCACACGATCCTCATACAGCGGGTCGATGATCGGCGCATGAAACTCACACCGATCATCGCCTCTGCCACCGTCGCCGCCGTGCTCGGCACCGCCGGTATCTCGATCGCCGGCGCGACCTCGAGCGGCCCGTCGACGGCGGCGCCGGCAAGCCTCATCGCCGCGACGAACCGCACCGTGCTCACACGACTTCCGGGCGGCGCACGCCGGTTCGTGAAGCACGCAGTCGCGATCGCCGCGAAGACCATCGGGATACGGCCCGCCGACCTCGTGCGGCAGGTACGCGCCGGCAAGACGATCGCCGACGTGGCGAACGACCACCATGTGTCGCCCCAGGCCGTCGTCGACGCACTCACGAAAGCCGCGACGACGCGGATCGACGCGGCCGTTACCGCAGGCAAGATCACGAGCGAACGCGCCGCGCGACTCGAACAACGCCTGCCGGCGGTGATCGACCGTCTCGTCAACAACTGGCACCCGCGGGCGCGGGGCCACGTACAACCGGGCACGAGCTCGAGCCCGGCGTGATCTGCCGGACTCAGTGACGCGTCGCCGCCACCGCCTGCATCGCGTTGCCGTTCCAGCGCGCCGCACCGGGGCTCGGCCACAACGGCCCGGCGAGGAGCTGCCGGCTGTCGCGGAGCCGGTCGATTGCGTCAGTCGCGACGGCGGGGTCGAGATGCCCCGTCGACGCGCACACGCAATGCAGCGGTGTGAGCGCGAGATGACCGACGAGCGTCGCCTCGGAGCCGTGCGAGTCGATCTGCACGATCTGGTGGCCCGGGCAGTGCCCGCCCGTCCACACGACCGTCACGCCGTCCGCGACCACGTGCTCGTCGCCGATCGCGGTCACCACTCCCTGGTGGTCGAGCGCTAGCAGTGCGTCGCCGCCTTGCGGACGGTACGCCGTCGCGTCGCGGATCGCGTCGAGCTCCCGGCGCGACACGAGCACCTCCGCGTTCGGAAAGAACGGACTCCAACCGTCATCGCCCGCCCAGGCGATCATGCCGATGCCGTCGATGTGGGACGCGATCACGGTGTCGACCGATGCGCGCGGGCAGCCCGCGTCCGCAAGTAATCCCGCGACAGCTTCCTGATGCACGTACGCGTCGGGACCGGTGCGGAGGATGTCGTCGGCGGCTTGCGCGGGGTCGACGACGATACGCCGGCCGTTCGCCTCGATGATCCACACCGCCGCGGCGACGCGCACTCGATGGGCCTCCGCCCAGACCGGCTCGGCCCACTCGATCGACGCGACCTGATCGGGTGTGAGGCTGACGACGTTCGCGTCGACCAGCACGTCGGCGTACGGCACGCGCCGAAGGCCGACGTGACCGACGTCGAGCCGGGTGACCTCCACGCCGCGCAGTGTTGCAGCCGGCTTCGGAGGCGGCCACCGAAATCGTGCATGCCCGGTAGGTTCGGTCAGGTGCTGACCGTGTACGGCGTGACCGTTATCACGTTCATGATGGTGATGTACGCGTTCGAGGGACGAGATCCACGGTTCATCGCCGCGTTTGCGTTGGGCTGCGCGCTCTCCAGCTCGTACGGGTTCCTCAGCGGCGCGTGGCCGTTCGGGGTGGTCGAGGCGATCTGGGCCGTGATCGCCCTGTGGCGCTACCGCGCCACGGTGCGCGCGCATGGTTCGACGTAACTTCGCCCGTGATCACTCAGCGCGGTCGAAAGTTCACCCACGCGCCGCTTGAATGACACCGTTGCAATACCCGCGTGGCCGACGCTGGTGGCATGATCGTTGCACTGCTCGAGATCGTCTCGGCGCTGATGGAGTTGCGCGCCGAGGTGCATCGCATCCGCGCGTAGCGGCCGAGTCGATTCATCCCACCTGGGTGATGCAAGGCCGTTCACTTACGCGCGAAGCTGCCCGTCACCAAGAGGGCTCGCCGCAGAAGGCCCGCCGGGAAAGGGTGATCAGCTCATGGCAGAGGAAACGGACGTGCTCGGGCCGATCGGCTACCTGATCGTCGAGTTCCCGGGCAACAAGATGACAGGCGAGGGCCTGCCGATCCTGGTCGATCTCGTCGACCGCGGCCTGATCCGCATCCTCGACCTCGCGTTCATCACGAAGCAGACCGACGGTTCGGTGCAGGCGCTCGATCTCAAGGATCTCGGGGACGGTGAGATCGACCTCACGGTCTTCGACGGGGCGGGCTCGGGACTCATGGACAACAGCGACTTCGCCGATGCGGCGGCCGCGATCGAACCCGGATCAGCTGCCGGCATCTTGATCTACGAGAACCGGTGGGCCGCGCCGTTCGCACAGGCGCTGCGCCGCGGCGGTGCGCAGCTCGTTGCCGCGGGCTTCGTGCCCCTCGACGCGCTCGCGGCCTCGCTCGACGCCGCGGACTCGGCCGGCCGCTGACCCGACAAAGAGGAGATGCAGACATGCCCGGACTCATGCGAGGTGTCGCCCGCACTGCCGTCATCGCCGGCACCGCGACGGCGGTGTCGAACCGCGTGTCGCGCCGCCAGGCCAATCGCTGGGCGTCGCAAGACGACCAGCAGTACGCGCAGGAGGCACCGCCGCAGCAGTATGCGGAGCCCGCTCCGGCCCCCGCGGCCGCGCCCGACCCGAT
Source organism: Acidimicrobiia bacterium (assembly GCA_035563695.1). Lineage (GTDB taxonomy): Bacteria > Actinomycetota > Acidimicrobiia > IMCC26256 > PALSA-610 > DATMUX01. The sequence goes on along the minus strand of DATMUX010000321.1, from coordinate 5,529 downwards.
CGCGCAGTTGAAGGAGCTCGCCGACCTCAAGGCGCAGGGCATCCTCACCGACGCCGAGTTCGACGCGCAGAAGGCCAAGATCCTGAACGCCTGACCGCTCTCCTGGCCGGCTGATCGGAGCTCAGCGCAGGCTCGCGCCCGGTCGCCCGTGGTCCGGACCCGGTACGACGGGCAGGCTCGTGAGTCCGCGGAGCACCAGTCCGTCACCGTGGTTCCAGTGGAGTTCCTCGGGCGCGACTGCGAGCCGCAGTCCCGGAAAGCGCGCGAGGAGTGAGCCCAGCGCGACCACGCCCTCCATGCGGGCCAGCGGCGCGCCGAGGCAGAAGTGGATGCCGTGGCCGAACCCCAGGTGGCGGACGTCCGTGCGCCGAAGGTCGAGCGCGTCGGGGTCTGTGTACTGGTCGGGATCGCGGTTGACGGCGGCGAGACTGATGATCACCTGCGCCCCGGCCGGAATGGCGACGCCGCCGAGCTCGATATCCTCGGTCGCGTACCGGAAGGTCGAATGCGGGACGGGAGCGTCGTAACGAAGCAGCTCCTCGATCGCGTTCGCCAATCCCTCTGGGTTCGCCTGCAGCCAGGCGAGCTGTTCCGGTTGCTGCAGCAACGCGACGACACTGTTGCCGATGAGCGTCGCCGTCGTGTCGTGTCCGGCAACGATGAGCTGGAAGATGCTCGACAACAGCTCTTGATCGTTGAGCCGGGCTTCGCCGTCACGAGCGCGGATCAACGCGCTGACGAGCGCATCATCGGGTTCGGCCTGCCGGGCGGCCACGAGCCCCTTCAACTGCGCGACGACGTGATCGGACGCCGATTTCGCCCGCGCATACTCCTCCGGCGTCGTCGTCGGCGCCAGTAGCACGGTCAACGCCTGACCGAACGGCGTTCGGTCGGCCTCCGGCACGCCGAGCAGCTCGCAGATCACGGTGAACGGCACCGGAAACGCGAACGCGCGCACGAGGTCGACGACCGCCTCCGGGCCGGCGGCCGCGATGTCGTCGAGCAAGCAGTCGACGATGCGCTGCACCGCCGGTTGTAGCGCCTCGACGCGCCGCACCGAGAACGCGGCGGCGACCAGGCGCCGCAGCCGGGTGTGGTCGGGCGGATCGACGACCAACATGTGACGGGCGAACTCCGGGCCCGGCAACCCTTCGGCGACGACGTCGCCTCCGGAGGCGAGCGCGGCGTGAAGATCCTTCGACAGTCGCGGATCGTTCAACGCGGCGCGCGCGGCGTCATGACGCACGACGAGCCACGCATCGTGACCGTCGATCAGCGTGACCTCGTGCACCGCGCCCTGCTCACGCGCACGCGCGTACACCGGAAACGGATCGTCACGGTCGAACGATCCCCACGCAGCAAGCTCCTCGGGCAGCGGTCGCACCGCTACCTGCTCCCCCGGCGGGCTCCCTCACCCATACCGTGCATCATGCCTTGCTCGGGAAGGGTCGTGCCGGGCCATCCGCCTCGAGCCCGACCACGCTCTGCGCACGAAAGTGACGCGAAAGCCGGCGGTGCCATGCTCGGGCCGTCTCGCTCTTTGGCTCGGACGAGACAACAGCAGTCGCGACCATCCCGGCACTTCGGACGGCCTGCGGCCGTAGCGGACAGGGGCCGGGAGCAGACCCGGCCTCGGTCCGCGACTTCGGCGGCGCGTCTCCGCGCGGCGTGTCGGCCCGCTCGACGCGCGCCGACCCTGCGGGCGTCGATGGAGTGGGGCCGACGCCGGCGAGATGGCGTTGGCTCGGACGAATCTCAGGTCCGGCGTCGGGCCCCAGGCGCTTCGCCTCCATGGGCGGGCGGGATCGGAAACGAAGCGCCGTCCCCGTGGCGGAATATAGACGCGTCGAGGAACGACGCAAGATGGTCGACATCTGCTTTACCCGGTGCTTACAAACGTCACCTCTTCGTGCAACGCGGTATGCCTTCGTACCCCTCCGACCGACGCGACGGCGCTCCATCGGACGGCGCGTGCGGGTCTCCTTGCGCCGAGCTCCGTTCCGCCGATCGCGTAGGTGACGGCCGCCCCGGTCCGGGAACACTGTCCACCCCCCGTGGCGGTCTTCCCCGTCTTGGACACACTGGGGCGGTCGCCGCACGTCCACGCCCGTTCCGCTGATCGGGCTCCGTCACGCAACGACGTGGAAGTCGAAGCGATACACCAGCGTGTCGTCGGCGATGGGCCCCGCATGCGCGGCGCGGCGGCGCAGCGACTCTCGGTCCGTTTCCCCGGAACGTTTCACGTCGGCACGGGAGATGCTCGAGAAGGGGACGAGCTCGATCGAATCGATCTCGATCTCCACTCCCTCGACCGGGTACCTCTTCCCCACCTTGACCTTCGGACGAGTCCACAGCCGGACCGACACCGTGACGTCTCCCGACGCGACCCCGGGACGAAGATCCGGACTGAACTGCACGAGCGCTCAGTGTACGGACGGGGCTCGACACGCGAGCTCTGACTCCGCTCGGCCGGCCTTTGCATCGGCTGCGGGACGTCAGGTCGTCAGTTGTTCGAGGTTGAGCAGCGCGGGCCCCGCGTTGGTCATCAGTGACTCGAACGCGCTTTGGACCTGCGGGTCGTCGAGGTGATCAGCCGCCCCGCGCCCCGGGTTGAGCCGGCACCGCTCCTCCCATGCGGCGAGGTCGGGCTCCGCGCCGCGGGCGAGGGAGCCGGTCAGGCCGGCGAAGAGGAGATGAAGAATCTCCGATGCCTCACCGGTGAACGGGACGGGCGGACAGAGTTGATTCCTGCGCTCGTCGTCTCGGTCGGAGGCTTCCACGGTGGCGATGGTGGCCGCGCTCCAAGGCGCGACACCGATCGTGACGTACTGCATCGTGATGCGATCGTGGCCGAAGACGGGACGAGACTCGACGCGTCGTACCCCCGCCGCGGTGCAGTCGACGAAGACCTGGTTCTCATTATTGGGCAGCTCGGCGTCGTCGAAGGTGATCCGCTGCGTGCCGATCCGGCGGACACGACCGAGCCTGACGACATCGTCGATCTGGCGCAGTGTGTCCAGTTCGGGCTGGCTGAGTGTCGCGCCCCGAAACACCTCGGGCTCCACGCTCGGATCGATCCGCAGAAAGACGCCGTCCGCGGCGAGCCCGTCGGCGAAGCTGCGCGGCCCGTCGCAGCTCGCCGCGTGCTCGACGAATCGAGCCTGAAGCTGCATGAACCACGCGACGAGATCCAGCGGCTGCGTATACGCGCGGTTGAAGAACCATCCGTCGCGGCAGCGGATCCACCGGATCTGGTTCGGATCGACGCCCGCGTCGAGGAGCCAGGCGCAGGTATCCATCGCGGTCTTTCCCGCGCCGACGATGGTGAACCCGCTCGCAGGCTCCCCCAGATCGACCAGGCCGTTCGGTGGAATCACGCGGACGTCGGGATCCATGACGAACCCGGGCGTGTGCCGCGACGGTATCGACGACTCGATGTAGGTCGCGTCGACGGTCTTGCGACGCACCCGGACTCGCGTCGGAGCGCCCGTGAGCAGCGATACGAACTGATGACCGTCGGTGTCCGCACCGCAGTAGTCGCACATCCCGAAGAAGCGCACGCGGCCCGTCGGAATCAGGTCCTCTTCGAGGACCCTGTTGAAGTAGTCGACGATCTCCGCCGCCGTAGCGCGCTCGTAGAGACCCGCGTTCGGCCCGTGGTCATCGATACGATTTTGGCCCAACATGCGCGAGCTCACGCCGTAATACGCCGACGGCTGGTGCAATCGCACGAACGGATACGCGTCCACCCAGTGACCGCCCGGACGGTGACGACGATCGACCAACACGACGTCGGCATCCGACGCGGCGACCAACGCGTCGGCGAAGGCCATGCCCGACGCTCCGGCACCCACGACGAGGTAATCGGTCTCGATCTCGCGCACGACGCCCCACCTTCGGCAGAGTCAGCCTTGGCGGTCCCACACTGCCAGCCCCGAAGGGAGAGCGCAACGTGGACGGTGAATCAGGCGGGCCCGCCGGGCGAGTCAGCGGCCGCTGCCCTTCGGTTCGCGTGCCTGATCTGGCGTGGAAAGCTCACGACTCACGCCGGGCGACGTGGCTCGTCGTGCTGCGGAAAGAATTGAACCTCAACGGTGAGTGGGAGGAGATAGCGGAACCGGAAGGACCTGAATCCGTCGTCGCCCTTCTCCAGTTGCTCGAGGTGCACTTCGCGAGGGTCCCTAGCGAGGATGTTCCACAAGCGCTCGGTCTCTTCCGCCGACGCAACGACGATGCCGAAATGCTCGTAGCCGGAGCAGACCATCGGATCAGGCCGCTCACGAACGTTGAGGTAACAGTGCCGACCCACCGAGACAGTCAACCGATCCGGCAGTCGAAGCGAATCGATCTCGCGCCAGCCGAACAGGTTGTTGTAGAACTCCAGGAGTTCCGACCGGTACTGATCCGTGAGCGTCCCCGCCGGAACGCTCATTGCGACGTGGTTCAAACCGGTCGGCACGGTCATCATGTGGTCCTCGGTAGGTGAGAGCATCTTGCCCGAACAGCAAGCTGTTCACCAGCGTGTTCGGGGCCATGCCCTCTTGAGTTGCCGAACACTCCACACTCAGCCGCGGACAGGTCGCTCTCGTGCCGTAGGTCGTGGCCCGAGCAGCCGTCCGGTTCGTCGTCCCCGGTGTCGTGGCGCTCGTCGTGCCTTCTGGTCTACTTTCCGCGAGTCGATGCGGGGGTGTGTGCATGGCCGAGCTGCCTCTTGGGACCGTGACCTTCTTGTTCACTGATCTGGCGGGCTCGACGCGCCTTTGGGACCAGCATCCCGAAGCGATGAAGACAGCTCTGGAGCGTCACGACGAACTGCTGCGCAGCGCGGTGGAGTCGCACGACGGCTGGGTGGTCAAGGGGACGGGTGACGGCGGGTACGCGGTGTTCGCGACTGCTCGTGATGCGTTCGGAGCGGCCGTCGACGCGCAGGTGAGGCTGGCCGACGAACCGTGGGGCGCGACCGGCGCCTTGCGTGTGCGGATGGGTGTGCATACCGGTGAGGCGCAGTTCCGTGACGGCGACTACTTCGGCGCGGCGTTGAACCGCGCCGCTCGGCTCATGGCAGTCGCGCACGGCGGTCAGATCGTGTGCTCGCAAGCCAGCGCGGACCTCGCACGTGACGGACTACCGACCGGTGTCGAGCTCATCGATCTCGGTGAGCACCGGCTGCGTGATCTGTCGCGCCCGGAGCGGGTGTTCCAGGTGTGCGCACCGGGCGCGCCGGCCGAGTTCGCGCCATTGGCGTCGGTGGACGCGTTCCCGGGGAACCTGCCGTTACAGGTCAGCTCGTTCATCGGCCGGGATCTCGAGACGGCTCGTGTTGCGCAGGCGCTGATCGACGCGCGGGTCGTGACCTTGACCGGTGTCGGCGGAGTCGGCAAGACACGGCTGGCGTTGCAGGTCGCAGCCGAGATCCTGCCCTGGTTCCGGGAAGGGGCCTGGCTCTGCGAGCTCGCGAGCGTCACCCACCCGGAAGGGTTGATCGAGGCGGTCGCGTCGGCCCTGGGCGTGCAACCGCGGATGGGTCAA
>DATMUX010000320.1:0-5918 GCA_035563695.1 Acidimicrobiia bacterium | reverse complement strand
GTTGCCGCCGTCCGTGGAGTAGTAGCCCGCGCCGCCGCCACCGCCGGCCATCACGAGCACCTTGGTGCCGCTCGCGATGCTCGACGCGCCGCCGCCGCCCGCGCCGCTCGGGGCGTCGTTGACGAGTCCACCGTCGCCGCCGCCGTTCACGCCACCCTTGCCGTCGCCCGCCGCCGATCGCCGCGCCGTGATGATGATGATGCCGTCACCGCGGCCGCCCACGTCGACGGTCAGGGTGTCGCAGGGCGTGACCGCGAGTGTGGCCCGGACGCGGCCGCCGGCGCCGCCCGAGCCAAAGGTGCTCCCGCCCGCACCGCCCTGCACGTCGACATCGACGCTCGTCACCCCGGCGGGAACGCTGAACGAATGGCCGACCCCGACGCCGAACGACGCAGTCGTCGGTGGCTGGGCGTGGGCCGCGGTGCCGCCGAAACCGACGGCCAAGACGATGGTGCCGAGCACGCTTCCGAGCCGCAGCGTGCGACCCGGCGAGAGCAGCGGACGGAACATGAAACCCTCCCGACCGCCCGCTGTGCATCCAGGTTCCCGCGCGCAGGGTGAGCCCGTCAAGTCCGTGGTGCGCGCGTACGCTGCCGCCCGTGCGCACGGCGCGCGCGCCGGGGCGCGTGAACCTCATCGGCGACCACACCGACTACCAGGACGGGTACTGCCTGCCGATGGCCATCGACCGCGAAGTGCGCGCCGCATTCACACCGCGTGCCGACCCGCGCGTGGTCGTGCGTTCGCACGAGCTCGCGGGCACCGTGGGTGTCGCGGCCGGCGGAACGGGCGACCCCGCGTCGGTCGAACCGGCGTGGGGCCGAACGGTCGCGGCCGTCCTCACAGCGCTCGCGGCGCGCGGGCGCGCGCCCGTGGGCTTCGAGGCCGACGTGTCCTCGACGATCCCCGTCGGTGCCGGGCTGTCGTCGAGCGCCGCTTTCGAGGTCGCGATCGCCCTCGCCGCCGCCGACGTCGCCGGGCTGGAGCTCTCGGCCCGCGACCTCGCCCGCGCTGCGCAGGAGGCCGAGCACCGAGCCACCGGAGTGCCGTGCGGCCTGATGGACCAGCTCGCCTGCGTCGCGGGGCGTGCCGGGCACGCGTTGCTGCTCGACTGCCGAACGCTCGCGATCGAGCCGGTCGCGCTCCCGCCCGGCGTGGCGGTGGTCGTGGCGCACAGCGGCGTCGCGCGCCGCCTGGAGCAGTCGGCCTACGCGGAGCGTCGCGCGGCGTGCGAGGCTGCGGCAGCCCGCCTCGGCGTCGACGCGTTGCGCGACGCGACGCTCGAGCAGGTGGCGGCCGACCCGATCGCCCGCCACGTCGTGTCGGAGAACGCGCGGGTGCTCGCGTTCGTGGACGCGCTGCGGCGCGGCGATGCCGCGCGGTGCGGTGCGCTGATGCTCGAGAGTCACGCGTCGCTCCGGGACGACTTCGAGGTCTCGACGCCGGAGCTCGACGCGCTCGTCGATCGGCTCCTCGACGCGGGCGCGTACGGGGCGCGTCTCACGGGCGCCGGCTTCGGCGGCTGTGCCGTCGCGCTCACCCCCGCGCGCGCGGCCGAACGGGTCGCGCAGGAGGTGGAGGGCTGGGTCGTGCACGCGGCCGGCGGAGCGGGCATCATCGAGCCCGGAGACGGAGGCGCACATGGCGAGCATCTTCAGCCGGATCATCGCGGGTGAGCTGCCGGGGCGGTTCGTCTGGCAGGACGACCGCGCGGTCGCGTTCCTCTCGATCGCGCCGATGATGCCCGGCCACACGCTCGTGGTGCCGCGCGAGGAGGTCGACCACTGGATCGACCTCGACCCCGCGCTCGCCGAACACCTCTTCGCCGTCGCGCAGCAGATCGGCCGGGCGCAGCAGGCCGAGTGGAACCCGCGGCGCGTCGGCGTGCTGATCGTCGGCGAAGAGGTGCCGCACACGCACCTGCACGTCGTGCCGATCAACCATCCCGACGAGCTGACGTTCGCGCACGCGAACCCGTCGCCCGATCCCGCGGCGCTCGACGACGCCGCGGCGCGGATCCGCACGCAGTTGCGCGCTCTGGGGCACGCCGAGGTCGCCGGCTAACAGCTAACCCGAGCGGCCGTACTGCTCGTCGACGGCGTCGGCGAATGCGCGGTGCACGCGGGTGAGCGCGATCTCGTGTGCGTTCGTGGTTGCGCGCGCGCCGATCCAACGCCGGTCGCCGATCACGACGAGCGCGACGTACGCCGCGACGCCGATACCCGCGGCGCCGAGACCGAACGGACCCGAGGTCGCGACGGCGGCCACGAGGCCCGCGACGACGACCGCCAGGGCGACCCACGCGCCGCGCGTCAACACACGGTGGGCGCGCACGCGCCCGGACTCGAGCGGCACGACCGCGACGATCCGCCGCCCGCCGGGCGACAATGCGCCCCGGTCGACGCGCAGCGCCAGCGCAACGGGGTTCGTGCACGCGCGGCCCGACTTGGCCGAGACGGCGGGCACATTCCCCTGCTCGAGGTCGTCGACGCGCACGCAGGTGCTCGCCATCACCCGATCCCTCTCGCCAGCCGCGCGGCGGCCGCCGGCGTCCGCAGGCCCCACCAGAACAGGTCGCGGCCGTCGACGAGCACCACGCGGGCCGCGGGCAGCGCGCGCTGCACCTCGGGAACGTGGCGATCGGAGAACGCGTACGGCTCGTCGGGCAGCACGACCAGGTCGGGGGCGAGAGCCGAGACGTCGTCGAGCGCGACCTCCGGGTAGCGCTCGGCCGCGCCGGCGAAGACGTCGACCACGCCGATGTGCTCGAGCAGCGACGCGCCATAGGTGGCCGCCGAGAGCGTCATCCACGGCCGGCGCCAGATCGCGACGAACGCGGTCGCGCGCGGGGCGTGGCGCGTGGATGCCGTCCACTCCTCCCACTCGGTGAACGGCGGCGGCGCGATCGCTTCCGTCGCGCGCGCGAGCGCGACGACCGCGGGCCCGACGTCGGCGACCGAGCGCGGCGACATCTCGTGGAGCGTGAGGCCTGCGGCGCGTAGCGCGCCGGCGTCCTCGGCGCGGTTCTCCTCGTCGTTGACCACCACGAGGTCGGGCCCGAGCGCGACGACGGCCGCGATGTCGGGGTTCTTGGTACCGCCGACGGTCGGCACGCCGGTGAGCGCGCAGAACCGCGTGCACGCCACCGGCGCCACACCCAGCCCGACGAGCGACTCCGTCGCCGACGGCACGAGCGAGACGACGCGCGGCGCGCTCACATGCGCTCGAGCAGCTGTGCCTTCTTCGTCTCGAACTCGGCGGCCGTGATGATCCCCTTGTCGCGCAGCTCGGCGAGCTGCTGCAGCTGCTCGGGAACCGTCGGCGCGGCCGCCGCCGCGGGCGCCGGCGGCGCCTGTGCCGGTGCCGCGACCGCCTGCGGTGCCGACCAGGCGGCGCGCTTCCTCGCGTAGGCCTCCATCTGCTTGTAGACCTCTTGCTGCACCGCGTCTGGGTACCAGATGTCGTCGAAGTGCGACTGGCCGTCGCGGCCGGCCGACTCGATGTCGAGGTCGCCCGCGCCGATCAGGCGCTCGAACATGCCCTGGTGGAAGTTGATGTTGTTGACGCGCTCGAGCGGGATCTCGACGCCGTGCTTGGCCAGCACGCCCGTGCGGTAGATGACCCGCTGGGAGGTGACGACGAAGTGGGTGGCGTTCCAGTTGAGGTACTTGATCGCGAGCCATCCGGCCCAGACGAGCGCGATCACACCCCAGAACCAGTAGGAGACCTGCGTCACCGAGCCGTGGCCACGGAGCTTCGCGGTGATGAGGACGAGGAGTACGAACACCAGGATGCCGGTCGCGATGTGCTTCCAGAAGAACCACCAGTGCGGCCGCAGGTCGAGCGCGATCTCCTCGCCCTCGTTCAGCAGCCTCTTCGGGTACGGCACGCCGCGATCGTAGGCCGCCTGCGCTCCGCTACGGGCGGACGTCGCCCGCGAGCAGCGGCGGCGCGTCGTCGCCCTCGTTGGGATCGAGGTCGACGGCGATCAGGAACCCGCGGGCCCGCTCGGCGTACGGGTAGCGGTCGACGACCTCGTCGTGCGCGGGTCCGTGGCTCGGGACGAGCAGGTGGGCCAGCTCGTGCACCAGCACGTAGTCGAGCACCCATGCGGGATAGGCCGCGAGCCGGGAGGACACGCGCACCGTACCGTCCTCGGGCGTGCACGAGCCCCAGCGCTGGCGCATGTTGTCGACCCAGCGAACGCTGCGCGGCCGGGGAAGACCGTACTGGCCGGCGAGGCGGCGCGTCCGGGCGGCGAGGTCGATCGCCGCGGGATCGACGCGCCGGCGCATGCGTTCCGCCAGCTCCTCGGCCGCCTGGCGCGCCTCCGTGAGCGACATCCATCGGGGGAACGAGACCCGCAGGTGCTCTCCGATGAGCACTGCTTCGACGTGCTTGCGGCGCCGCGTTCCACGAACGAGCTCGATCTCCATCTCACCCTTCTCTCATTCGACCCGCATCGCGCGGGTCTCCATCTATATCGCTCCGCGAGCGGCGTTTTGCAAGCGGCTGATCGCGATTGCGACGAGCTTCACCGAATCGCAACACGCGCATGCGCGCGGCCGCCGTACGAAATTCTGCTTGACGCTTCCATGTCGCGGTCGTACTGTCCTTCCTTGCCGGTTCTGCCGATGCGTCGGACTCCGGGCCCCGCAACGGGCGCGGAACGGACGTACGAGCGGGCCGGTCCGGGTACCGGAACCGGGGACTCGTCCTCGGGGTCGGTGGTCGGTCTGGCGATTGCACCGCCAGGCGCCCGCGAGGGCTGCCCGGCGAGCGCGCCGGAGGAGGGCCCCGAGGAGATCGGAGCTGCGACGCAGCGAAGACTACTCGGGGCCTTCTCGCGCCCCGTCTCCCGCGCGGCCCGGCGGCTGTCCGAGCGGGTGTGTACCGTCGGTGCGTGCGGGACGCGCTCCTCGACGACCTCGACGTGTATCAGCGCGACGCCGTCGTGTCGGCGGCCGCGCCGCTCGCGATCATCGCGCCCGCAGGCTCGGGCAAGACGCGCGTCCTGACCCGGCGCATCGCGTACCGCGTCCGCAACGCAACGGCCGAGGCCCGCCACGTGCTCGCCGTCACGTTCACGCGGCGTGCCGCGGCCGAGCTCGTCGACCGCATCGGCCGCCTCGGTGTCGACGGCCCGGTCACCGCCGGTACGTTCCACGCGGTCGCGCTCGCCCAGCTGCGGCGCCACGCGACGGAGCACAACCGCGAGCCGCCCCGGATCCTCGACCGCAAGGCGCGCCTGCTGGGTCCGCTCGTCGGCGGGAAGGGCGCCGCCGCCACCCTGACCCTCGCCGACCTCGCCGCCGAGATCGAATGGGCGAAGGCCCGGATGGTGAGCCCGGAGCGTTACGAGCTGGCAACGCGCGCCGTCGCCCGCCGCTTGTCGCGCCCGGCCGCTGAGATCGCCGAGGTCTACGCGCGCTACGAAGCCGAGAAGCGTCGCCGCCACCTGCTCGACTTCGACGACGTCCTGCGCCGGTGCACCGACGCGATCGAAACCGACGACGGGTTCGCCGCCGGGCAGCGCTGGCGGTTCCGCCACCTGTTCGTCGACGAGTTCCAGGACGCGACGCCGCTGCAGCTGCGGCTGCTGCGCGCCTGGCTCGGCCCGAATCCCGACCTCACCGCGGTGGGCGATCCCGCCCAGGCGATCTACGGCTTCGCGGGCGCCGACGCAGCCCCGCTGCTGGAGTTCGACCGCGCGTTCGACGGCGGCACGACGGTCGCGCTCGCCCGCAACTACCGCAGCACGCCCGCGATCGTGGCCGTCGCCGAGGCCGCGCTCGCGTCGGTCGATACCGGCGCCCGCGTCCGCCCCACCGCGGTTCGGCCCGACGGCGACCGGCCCACGATCGCGGTGTACGACGGCGACGACGCCGAGGCCGGCGCGGTGGCCGACGCCTGCCGGC
>DATMUX010000319.1:0-3156 GCA_035563695.1 Acidimicrobiia bacterium | reverse complement strand
CTTCGCCGACTTGCCGGCCTTGCGACGGATGTACTCGCCGGCGTACCTGATGCCCTTGCCCTTGTAGGGCTCGGGCTTCCTGATCTTGCGAATATCGGCGGCGACCTGACCGACGAGCTGCTTGTCGTGTCCGCGCACGACGATGCGCGTCGGCTGCGGCACCTCGAACGTCACTCCTTCGGGCGCCTGCACCCGCACGGGGTGCGAGTAGCCGACCGCGAGCTCGATCGAGGTCGGACCCTGCGCCTGCGCGCGGTACCCGACACCGACGATCTCGAGCTCCTTGACGAACCCTTCCGAGACTCCGACCACCATGTTGGAGATGAGCGTTCGCTGCAGGCCGTGCAGCGAACGGTTCGTACGCGAGTCGTCGGCCCGGGTGACGTTCAGCTCGTCACCGTCGCGCGCGACGGTCACGTCGCCGACGAGCTCGTACTCGAGCTGGCCCTTCGGCCCCTTCACCCGTACCACCGTGCCGTCGATCGTCACGTCGACACCGCTCGGTACCGTGATCGCTTGCTTCCCGACGCGCGACATCATCCAGCTCCCGGATCCGCTACCACACCTGGCACAGGACCTCGCCGCCCACGTGGCGCTCCCGCGCCTCTCGGTCGGTCAACAGACCCTGGTTCGTCGACAAGATGGCGATCCCCATGCCGCCGAGCACGCGCGGGACGCGCTCGGCCTTCATGTACACACGCAACCCCGGTCGCGAGACGCGCTTCAGGCCCGAGATCGTGCGCCGTCGGTCACTCGTGTACTTCATCTGGATCGTCAAACGCTTGCCCGGGCGGCCCGGCTCCTCCGCGACGTCGTAGCTCGTGATGTAGCCCTCACGCTTCAGGATCCCGGCAACGGCTTCCTTGAGCTTCGACGACGGCATCGCGACGTCGTCGTGGAACGCGATGTTCGCGTTGCGGATCCGGGTCAGCATGTCGGCGATCGGGTCGGTCATCGTCACTGCGCGTCCCCTCCCCTCACCACGAGCTCTTCGTCACGCCGGGGATCTCCCCCGCGTGGGCCATCTGGCGCAGGCACAGCCGGCAGAGGCCGAAGTCGCGGTACACCGACCGCGCCCGGCCACAACGGCGACAGCGCGTGTAGGCGCGCACCTTGAACTTCGGCTTGCCCTGCTGCTTGTTGATCAATGCTTTCTTGGCCATGGAATCACCCCTGCCCATCGCGGCGGAACGGGAACCCGAGAGCCCGCAGGAGCGCACGGCCCTGGTCGTCGGTCTCTGCTGTGGTCACGATCGTCACGTTCATGCCGCGAACGGTGTCGATCTTGTCGTAGTCGATCTCGGGGAACACGAGCTGCTCGGTGAGGCCGAACGTGTAGTTGCCGTGCCCGTCGAATTGGTTCGGGGGCATGCCCCGGAAGTCGCGGATGCGCGGGATCGCCAGGCTCACGAGCCGGTCGTAGAACTCCCACATGCGCCGGCCCCGCAGCGTGACCTTGGCGCCGATCTCGTTGCCCTCGCGCAACTTGAAGCTCGCGATGGACTTCTTGGCCTTGGTCACCATCGGCTTCTGACCCGTGATGATCGTCAAGTCCGCGACGGCGCCGTCGAGCAACGAACGCTGCTGCGTCGCCTTGCCGACACCCATGTTCACGACGATCTTCTCGAGCGAGGGAACCTGCATGACGTTGGTCAAGCCGAGCTCGCGCTGCAGCACACCCCTCAGCTCATCGTCGAAGCGCAGTTTCAGTCGCGGTTGCTCGGCAGACGTTGTCGCCATCAGAGCTCACTCTCACACTTGCGGCAGATCCGGTGCTTCGAGCCGTCGGTCGCGATGCGGTAACCGACGCGGGTCGGCCCGCAGTCCTTGCACCACAACGCGACGTTCGAGATGTGGACCGGCATCTCCTTGTCGATGATCCCGCCCTGCATCACCTGCCCGCGCGGTTTGGTGTGCCGCTTCACGATGTTCACGCCGTCGACGATGACCTTGTCAGCGCCGGGCAGCACGCGCGTGATGGTGCCGCGCCGGCCGATGTCCTTGCCGGCGAGCACCACGACCTCGTCACCCTTGTGCAGTTTCATGAGTCACAACACCTCCGGGGCGAGCGACACGATGCGCATGAAGCGCCGGTCGCGCAGCTCGCGTCCGACCGGACCGAAGATACGAGTGCCGCGCGGCTGCATCTGGTCGTTGATCAGCACCGCGGCATTCTCGTCGAATCTGATGTAGCTGCCGTCGGGGCGGCGCTTCTCCTTCTTCGTGCGCACGACGACGCACTTCACGACGTCGCCCTTCTTCACCGACGCGCCCGGAACGGCATCCTTCACGGTTGCGACGAAGATGTCGCCGATGCTCGCGTACCGGCGGCGAGTGCCGCCCAACACCTTGATGCACAAGACCTCGCGTGCACCCGAGTTGTCGGCCACCTTGAGTCGAGACTCTTGCTGGATCACCGCGCCCTCTCAAGCACCTCGACGACGCGCCAACGCTTCTGCTTCGACATCGGCCGCGTCTCGGCCACCCGCACCCGGTCACCCTCGCGCACGTCGTTCGTCTCATCGTGGGCGTAGAGGCGCTTGGTGCGCTGCATCGTCTTCTGGTAGCGCCGATGGCGAACACGATCGACGACGGCCACGACGACCGTCTTGTCCATCTTGATCGACACCGCGATGCCCTCGCGCGCCTTGCGCGAGTTCGACCGCGTCTCGCTCGTCTCGTCGGCCATCACGCCTCCTGAGCCTGCTGGGCTTCGTGCGCCGCGATCTCCCGCTCACGCATCAACGTGTGAATGCGTGCGATCTCGCGCTTGTACATCACGATCTCCGACGTGTTGTCGAGCTGACCGGTCGCCAGGTCGAGGCGCCGCTTCCACAGCTCCTGCTTCGCCTCCGTCAGGCGGTCGGCCAACGACTCATCGGTGAGCTCGCGCAGCTCGTGGGCGGTCGTCATGATCGTCCTCGCACGGCCTAGGCCTCCTCTTGGCGAACGACGAAGCGCGCCTTCATGGGCAGCTTGTGGATCGCGAGCCGCATGGCCTCGCGGGCAACCGACTCGGGCACGCCGGACAGCTCGAACAGCACGCGTCCGGGCTTCACGACGGCAACCCACTTCTCGGGATTGCCCTTGCCCGAACCCATGCGCGTCTCGGCCGGCTTCTGCGTGACCGGCTTGTCGGGGAAGACGTTGATCCAG
>DATMUX010000318.1:0-4447 GCA_035563695.1 Acidimicrobiia bacterium | reverse complement strand
CGCCGAGCAACCCCGCGATCCCCACGCCGGCGGTGAAGAACTCGAAGATGATCAGCGCGAGGCCGGCGACGAACAAGAAGTACGCGACCCACGGCCCGTCGAGCGTGTGCGCGACCTGCGCGGTGAGCCCCAACTTGTGGAAGTGCACCTCACCCCGCGCCTCACGCGTCGGGCGACCGTTCAGCTCGACCACCTTCGCCGTCGACAGCTTCACGGGTCCGTTGGCGGTCTGCACGGTGCGACCGTCGAGCGAGACGATGAAATCGCCCAACGTGGCCGATCGGGTGGTGACGTCCTTCAGCGGAGCGGAGACCTTGAACGACGGATCGTCGTAACGCACCGGGTCGACGCTGCCGAGGTGCGCACCGTTCGCGACCGCCGCGACATCGGCCGAGCGCGCGAGGAGCGCGGCCGCGCCCCGGGCGCCACCTCCGGAGGGCCCGACCCACACCGCGACGGGCACCGACGCATGCGTGAACTCCTCCAGCAGCCGGTCGACGTCGACGTCGACCGCCCCGGACGCATCCATCTGGAACACGACGACGGTCGATTGCACTCGCTCGGCGTCGCGCAACGACGAGCGAATGAGTGCGGCGTTGGCGGGGTCGATCAGGCCGTTGACCTGCACGACGTCGATCCGGCCGTCGGTGCTCGTCTGCGCGCGCGCGGACGACGCCCAACCCGAGGTGAGGGCGAGCGCGCAGAGCGCGAGAAGCACGAGCCGGAGCGGCCGCATGCACCTCTCCTAGCATGAAGGTGATGGAGGTAGCCGATTTCTGCTCCACCTCCCGTGTCCTCATCGTCGCCGGCAAGGGCGGGGTGGGGAAGACGACGGTCACGGCCGCGCTGGCGGTGGCCGCGGCCCGCGCGGGCATGTCGGTGCTCGTGGTCGAGGTCGAGGGAAAATCGGGCCTCGGGGCCATGTTCGGAACGACGGGACTCGGCTACGAGGAGATCGATCTCGGGCCCGGGATCCGGGCCCGGTTCCTGACGCCCGACGCCGCCCTGGTCGACTATCTCGTTTCTCACGGATTACGCCGCATCTCCAAACGGCTCGTCGCGTCGGGGGCGCTCGAGGTGGTCGCGACCGCAGTTCCGGGCATGAAGGACATCCTCGTGCTCGGCAAGGTGAAGTCGCTCGAGGAGTCGCGGTCCGCCGATTTGATCATCGTCGACGCTCCTGCGGCCGGTCACGCGATCAGTTTCCTCCTGTCGGCGCGCGGCATCCTCGACGCGGTCCGCGTCGGGCCGGTGCGCAAGCAGGCGGCCGACGTCGTGAGCCTGCTCTCCGACCCGCAACGGTGCCAGGTGCTGCTCGTGACGCTGCCCGAGGAGACACCCGTCAGCGAGGTCATCGAGACCGCGTTCGCGATCGAGGATCGAGCCGGCGTGAAGCTCGGTCCCGTCGTCGTCAACGGGTGCTTCGAACCCCTACCCGCGGGCGTGGGCGCGAGCGGGGCCGCGGTGCTCGACGACGCCCGCGCCTGCACGCGCTTCGTCTCCGAGCGCGAGGCCGACGACCTCGCGCACGCAGCCGCGTTCCGCCGGGAACGTCATCACGTGCAGCACGAGCAGATCGCGCGGCTGCGCGCCCAGCTTCCGCTCCCGCAGATCGAGTTGCCGTTCGTGTTCAGCCCGGACATCACCCACGCGCAGCTCGACGTGCTCGCCGACGCGCTCACCCGAGGGATCGAACAGCTGTGACCGCCGACCTCGACGAGCTGATCTCGGCGCGTCACGTCGTGATCTGTTGCGGCACGGGCGGCGTCGGCAAGACGACGACCGCGGCGGTGCTCGCACTCGAGGCGGCGCGCCGCGGCCGCAACTCGTGCGTCGTGACGATCGACCCGGCTCGCCGGCTGGCCGACGCGCTTGGCGTCGAGCACCTGACGAACCAGCCGACCGAGATCGAGCCCGAGCTGTGGAACGGCGACGCCGGCACCGACATCGTTCCCGGCGGCCGACTGTCCGCGCTGATGCTCGACACGAAATCGACGTTCGACAACCTCGTCAACCGCAACGCGACCTCGCCCGAGCAAGCACGCCGGATCCTCGACAACACCTTCTATCGCAACGTGTCCGGTGCTCTGGGCGGCACGCAGGAATACATGGCGATGGAGAAGCTGCACGAGCTGCACGACGAAGGCGGCTTCGACCTCATCGTGGTCGACACGCCGCCCACGCGCCACGCGCTCGACTTCCTCGACGCGCCCAATCGCCTCACGCGCCTCCTCGACAATCGCATCTTCCGCCTGCTGATGATGCCGACGCGCGCGTACCTGCGCGTCGCGAGCGTCGCGGTGCAGGCGTTCCTGCGCACGGTGGCGCGCGTCGTGGGTTCCGAGGTGATCCAGGACGTCGTCGCGTTCTTCCGCGCGTTCGAAGGCATGGAGGAGGGGTTCCGCGAGCGGGCCCAGGCCGTCAACGCCCTGCTGGCCGACCCCCGCACCGCGTTCGTCCTCATCACGTCGCCCCGGCGCGACGCGCTCGAGGAGGCGACCTTCTTCGCGCAGCGTCTCGGGACGTCGGGGCAGTCGGTGCAGGCGCTGATCGTGAACCGCGTGCACCCCTCGTTCGGCGAGGAATCCCCGGCCGGCTTGCGCGCCACGGCGGCGGCGTTGCGGCACGATCCTTCGCCGGCGGCCGCGCACCTCGCCCTCCTCTACGACAACCTCGCCGACTTCCGCGAGGTCGCCCGGCTCGAGCGCGATCACATCGAGAACCTGCGCGCCACGCTCGCGGGCGACGCCGCCCTCGCCTACGTCCCGTACCTGGCCCACGACGTCTACGACTTCGGCGCGTTGCACGAAGTCGGGCGCCACCTCTTCGATACAGTGCCCGTCCAATGACGACGATCCTGGTGGCCGCCGACGCGAAGTGGGTACGCGATCAAGTGCGCGCCGCGTTCATGGGCCCCGGGCAGAGCGTCGTCGAGGTCACGCGCGGACAGGACGTGCGCACGACGTTCGCCGAGGTCGAACCCGATCTCGTCATCCTCGACATGCAGATCGGCAACATGGGCGGCATCGCCGTGGCGATCGACCTGCGGCTCGAGGAGTCCGCCGACCGTCTCGATCGAGCCACCATCTTGTTGTTGCTCGATCGCGAGGCCGACGAGTTCATCGCGCGCCGCGCCGACGTCGACCTCATGCTCGTGAAACCGGTCAACGCCGGGACACTGCGGCGCGCGGCCAAGCAGCTGCTACCCGCGTGACCGTCGACGACCACGCGCTCGCCGCCGACGTCGCACGCCGCGCGGGCGAGCTGCTGCTCGACCTGCGCACGCGCGGCGCGAGCAAGGACGACGGCGACCGCGAGTCGAACGAGCTAATCCTGCGTGCCCTCGCCGATGCCCGGCCCGGCGACGCGGTGCTGTCGGAGGAAGCGAAGGACGATCGCGTGCGGCTCGATCGCGAGCGGGTGTGGATCGTCGACCCGCTCGACGGCACGCGCGAGTTCGGCGAAGCCGGGCGCTCCGACTGGGCCGTGCACGTCGCGCTGGTCGTGCAGGGCACACCGCACGCGTGCGCGGTTGCGCTGCCCGCGCAGGACGGGCTCGTGTTGTCGACCGCGAGCCCGCCCGCGCTCGCGCCGGCATCGGACGGCCCGTTGCGCCTGGTGGTGTCGCGCAGCCGCCCGCCGCGGCTCGCCGAGGCGCTCGCGGCCTCCCTCGGCGCCGAGCTCGTACCGCTCGGGTCGGCGGGCGCGAAGGCGATGGCGATCGTGCAGGGCCACGCCGACGTGTACGCGCACGCCGGGGGCCAGTACGAGTGGGACTCGGCCGCGCCCGTCGGCGTCGCCCGCGCCGCCGGGTGTCACTGCTCACGCATCGACGGCACGCCGCTCGTGTACAACCGGCCCGACCCGTACCTGCCCGACCTGCTCGTCTGCCGTCCCGAGCTCGCGCGGCGCGTGCTCGACGCGATCGCGGCCGCGGGGGAAACCGGCTGAGGTTCCGAGATCCTCGGCCGCTACACTCTGCGTCTTCACAACGGGGTGTAGCGCAGCTTGGTTAGCGCGCAGCGTTCGGGACGCTGAGGTCCCGGGTTCAAATCCCGGCACCCCGACTCGTGAACCACCACGTCAGACCCAGTATGGCGCTCATGTACCGAGCCACTCGTCCGGGCTCATGACGCGCGTCGGCGCCGTGCTCGGGAGGAGAACGCTTCCGAGGGTCTCGGCGGCAGCTCGATCAGCGTCGGAACTCGCCTGCGCGTAGACGCCCAGGGTCAACCGCGGATCCGAATGCCCAAGCCGCACTTGTGCGGTATTCACGTCGATGTTGTTGATGACCATCGTCGTCGCATTGGCTCGTCGGAGATCATGAAACGTAAGGCCGGGCAGATTCGCTCGCGCTACCGCCGGGATCCACACTCGCCGACGCCAGCGGTCGTAACGCAAAGGACCGCCCTCAACGCTGACGAAGACGAGCGCGCCCGCGTCGGCG
>DATMUX010000317.1:0-10363 GCA_035563695.1 Acidimicrobiia bacterium | reverse complement strand
CGACCTCGACGGCAAGCGCGTCGCCGAAGGGCGCGACTTCGACCCGAGCACCGGCACCATCGCCGCCTCACGCGCGAACGACGTCGTACTCCTCGACGGGTCCCGCGCCGCGGCGCTCGCCGCGAGCCTGCGCGACGTCGCGTATCGCGTCACGAGCACCGAGTCCGAGCCGTTCACCGAGCGGCCGCGCGCCCCGTTCACGACCTCGACGCTGCAGCAGGAATCGGGCCGCAAGCTGCGCTTCACCGCGTCGCGCACGATGGCCGTCGCGCAGCGGCTCTACGAGCGGGGCTACATCACATACATGCGCACCGACAGCACGAACCTGTCGGAACAGGCCGTGACGGCGGCGCGCACCGCAATCCGCGAGCAGTACGGCGCCGACTACCTGCCCAAGGAATCTCGCAGCTACCGGTCGAGGGTGAAGAACGCGCAAGAGGCGCACGAGGCGATCCGTCCGGCCGGCGATCGCATCCGGACGCCCGACGCCGTGCGGGCCGAGCTCGACGGCGACGAGCAGCGCCTTTACGAGCTGATCTGGATTCGCACCGTCGCGTGCCAGATGGCCGATGCGCGCGGGTCGAAGTTGACGATCCGCCTCGGCGCGTCGGCCACGACCGGCGAGCGCGCGACGTTCCGCGCCGCAGGCAAGGCGTACGACTTCCTGGGTTGGCGCCGCGCGTACGTCGAAGACGTCGACGAGGGCGAGGAGACCGAGTCCGAGGCCCGGCTGCCGTCCGTTGCCGAGGGCGACGCGGTTGCGTGCACCGAGCTCGCCCCCGTCGGCCACGAGACCAAGCCTCCGGCGCGCTACACCGAGGCGAGCCTCGTGAAGGAGCTCGAAGAGCGCGGCATCGGCCGTCCGTCCACCTACGCGGCCGTGATCGAGACGATCCAGGCGCGCGGCTACGTGTGGCGCAAGGGCACCGCGCTCGTGCCGGCATGGACCGCGTTCGCGGTGACGAACTTGCTGGAACAGCACTTCGGTCACCTCGTCGACTATTCCTTCACCGCGACGATGGAAGAAGCGCTCGACGTCATCGCGCGCGGTGAGGGCGAAGCCGAGAAGTGGCTCCACGCCTTCTATTACGGCAACGGCACGCCCGGTCTGCACGACCTCGTGTCCGACGAGCATCTCGCGCGTATCGATCCGCGTGGTGTGAGCACCATCCCGATCGGTGCCGACGACACCGGTCACGAGCTCGTCGTGCGTGTCGGTCGTTACGGGCCGTACGTGCAACGCGGCGAGAGCGAGACCGCATCGCTGCCGCCCGAGATCGCGCCCGACGAGCTCACTGTCGAGTTCGCGCTCGATCTCATCGCCAAGCAGGCGGAGGGGCCGCGATCGCTCGGCACCGATCCCGAATCGGGCCTCGCCGTGTACGTCCTGACCGGGCGGTTCGGTCCGTACGTTCAGCTCGGCGAGCAGGAAGAAGGCACGAAGCGCAAGCCGAAACGTGCTTCGCTGTTCGCCACGATGACGCCCGACAGCGTCACGCTCGACGAGGCGCTGAAGTTGCTGAGCTTGCCGCGCGTGGTCGGTGCCGACGTCGAGGGGCGGGAGATCGTCGCGTCGCCCGGACGTTTCGGTCCGTACCTCAAGCGCTCCGACGGCGAGACGCGCAGTCTGGCGGCGGAGGAGCAGCTGTTCTCGGTCACACTGCCCGAAGCGGAGGCGTTGTACGCGCAGCCGAAGATGCGGCGCGGCCGCCAGCAGAAGCCGCCGATCGCCGAGCTCGGCGCGAACCCCGACAACGGCCAGCTCGTGCACGTGCTCGACGGCCGCTACGGCCCGTACGTCACCGACGGCAACGTCAACGCAACGGTGCCGCGCGGGACCGACCCGGCCGCGCTGTCGCTCGACGAGGCCGTCGGCCTGCTGAGGGCACGGGCCGAGGCCGCGCCGGCGAAGGCGAGGCGGGCCACGAAGAAGGCGACGAAGAAGACGGCCACCAAGGCCGGGGGGGCCTCCGCCAAGAAGCCTGCGAAGAAGACGACCAAGAAAGCCACGAAGAAGGCCGTCAAGAAGGCCGCGAAGCAACCGGCGGCCAAAGGCATCAAGAAGCCGGCAAGTCACCCGGGAGAGCCGCCGCCTACGTAGTCTGGCGGTCGCGTGAGCGACCAAGCGCCGTTCATCCCGTCGACTCCCGACGAAGAACCGATCCCGCCGAAGCCGTGGCAGGTGTTCCGCGCGCCCGGGTTCCCGCAGCTCTTCGCCGCGCAGGTCGTGTCGAGCACGGGTGACTGGATCGGCTTCTTCGCGATCCTCGCGCTCGCCGGCAATATCTCGAACAACGCCGTCGGTCTCGTGATGGTCGCCCGTATGCTGCCCGGCTTCCTGTTGGCGCCCGTCGGCGGCGCGCTCGTCGACCGGTGGAACCGCAAGGCCGTCATGGTCTCGGCCGACCTCGGACGGGCCGGTCTGCTCGCGGTGCTGCCGTTCTGGCACGGCCTGCTCGGGCTCGTCGTCATCTCGTTCTCGGTCGAGGTCCTGACGCTGCTGTGGGGCCCCGCGAAGGACGCGACCGTGCCGAACGTCGTCAAGGATCCCGATCAGCTCGCGTCGGCGAACTCGCTGGGCCTCGTCGCCGCCTTCGGCACGTTCCCGCTCGGATCGGTGATCTTCGCCGTGCTCGCGGCCGTGTCGGCGTGGGTCGGCGGGTTCCAGGAGTTGTCGCGGTTCCGTGTCGAGCAAGTGTCGCTCGCGTTCTGGGTCGACGGCCTGACGTTCGTCGCGTCGGCGATCTTGATCTCGCGCCTGCGGCTCGCGCAGAACGGCGCGAAACCCGGTACGCCCCGGCCACCGGCGCGCCAGACGTGGAGCGAGATCGTCGACGGTCTCAAGTTCATTCGGGCGAACCCGTTGGTGCGCGGCGTGATGATCGGTCTGGCCGGCGGCCTGATCGGCGGCGGCTCTATCGTGCCGCTCGGCGCGGTGTTCGCCAAGGAAGTGCTGGGCGCGACACCTTCGGCGTTCGGGTTCCTGACCACCGCGTTCGGCATGGGTGCGGCGTTGGGAGTCGTGACGTTGCTGGCGTTGCAGCGGCGGTTGCCGCGCCGCGCCTTGTTCACGTCGGCGGTGATCGCCACCGGGGTGGCCATCATGCTGGTCGCGTGCGTGTCGATGCTGTCGTTCGCGATTCTGCTCGTCGGCGTCGTCGGCGCGGGTGCGGGCTGTGCCTACGTGACGGGTTTCACACTCCTGCAGGAATCGGTGGTCGACGAGATGCGCGGCCGCATGTTCGCGACGTTGTACACGCTGGTGCGGTTCTGCCTGTTGTTGTCGCTGACGGTGGGCCCGTTCGTCGCGGCCGCGCTCGGAGTGCTGTCGCGTTCGGTGACGAACGGTGAGCTCAAGATCGGCTCCGCGCATCTCGGGTTGCCCGGCGTGCGGCTGGCGTTGTGGCTCGGTGGCGCGGTCACGGTCCTCGCCGGCGTCATGGCCCGGCGGCGCATGCAACGCGTGCAGGCGATCGAGGTGAATCCCGCGTGACGTTCGTCGTCATCGAGGGCGGCGAAGGAGCGGGCAAGAGCACGCAGGTCGCGCGGTGTGCCGCCTGGCTGCGGGCGACGGGCCGGGAAGTCGTCGTCACCTACGAGCCGGGCGATACGAAGGCCGGCGCCGACATCCGGGGCGTGCTGCTGCACGCCGACGCCCCGATCGACGCGCGCGCCGAGCTGCTGCTGATGCTCGCCGACCGCGCCCAACACGTCGCCGAGGTGATCCGGCCCGCGCTGGCGCGGGGCGCGATCGTCGTGTGCGACCGCTACACGCCCTCGACGCTCGCGTACCAGGGTGTCGCTCGGGGGCTCGGCGTCGAGGAGTGCGAGCGGCTGAGCCGGTGGGCGGCGGGTGGCCTCGATCCCGACGTCGTCGTCGTGCTCGACCTGCCCGACGACGAAGCCGAGGCGCGGGTTCCGGACGTGCGTGATCGTCTGGAACGGGCCGGAGACGACTTCCACGCGCGCGTCCGGGCGGCGTACCGGTTGCTGGCCGGCGAGCGGGGCTGGGTCGTGGTCGACGCGCACGGCACCGCCGCCGACGTCGCCGCTCGCGTGCAGGCCGCGGTGGCGCCGGCGGTTTCGTAGGCTGCCCCTTGATGGACACCGCCGTCGTCGGACAGGACCGTGCGCTCGACGCGCTGCGGCGCGCCGCCGAGCGTCCCGGCCACGCGTACCTGCTCGCGGGTCCGCGCGGATCGGGCGTCGATGACGCGGCGCGCGTGTTCGCCGCGATGCTGATCGGCGCCGACGACGAGCGCGGCCGCCACCTCGTCGCCCGCGGCATGCACCCCGACGTCGTCGAGTTCGAGCCGGCCGGCGCGTCATATCGCGTGAAGGAAGATGTGCGTGATCGCATCTTGCCCGAGGCGGCGCGGGCGCCGATCGAAGGTGCGCGCAAGGTCCTCATCGTGCTCGAAGCCGAGCGGCTGCGCGGCAACCAGAACGAGTCGGCCAACGCCATGCTCAAGACGCTCGAGGAACCTCCGGCGCGCACGGTCGTGTTACTCGTGACGGCGGCTCCCGACGACCTGCTGCCCACTATCCGCTCGCGCTGCCAGCGGATCGATTTCGAGCCCCTCGCCGACGACGTGGTGCAGGCTGCGCTCCGGCGCGAGGGTGTGGCGTCCGATGACGCGTCACTGCTCGCAGCGCTCGCCGGCGGCCAGATCGCGCGGGCCCGCGCCCTGGCCGGGCCGCTCGCGGCGCTGCGCGGCGCCTTCGCGTCGGCCCCGGCCCGCGTCGACGGTTACGGCGCGACCGCGCTCGCGATCGCGCAGGAGCTCGACGCAGCCGTCGATGCGGCCGCGGCGACCGTCGATGCCCGGCACGCCGAGGAGCTGGCCGAGTTCGACGCCGAGATGGAGCGGCACGGCTATTCCGAGCGTGACGCGCTACGCCTTCGCCGCCGGATCGAGGAGCGGCACAAGCGCGAGGTGCGGCGGACGCGGATCGATCTGCTGATCGAAGGCGTGACCGCGATCGAGTCGGTGTATCGCGACGCGCTGGCCGCGCCCGCGCCGCCGCTCAACACCGACCGGCGAGCGCCGCGCGTGCCGCCCGGCGCGGCGGCCGCGGCGCTCGACGCGTGCCGCGAGGCGCGCGAGGCGTTCCCGATCAACGAGAAGGGGATCGTGCGGCTGATCGCGCTCCTGATGGTGCTCCCGACCGCGGGCCCGGCGTAGCGCGTCGGATACACTCGGCGACTTCGCCGGGGTAGCTCAGTCGGTAGAGCAGCTCACTCGTAATGAGCAGGCCAGGGGTTCGAGTCCCCTCTCCGGCTCTCGTTGGTGGGAAGGTTCCCGCCCTCGTCAGCGACGTCGGCCTACTGAACGCGAGGATCGTGTTGCTCGAAGCCCGCAGTCGATCCGGAGCCTGATCGGGTGCGGGTGCAGATGCAGATGCCGGGATGCGCACGCGCATGAGCCGCGAGAACCGCAAACGTCTGCTGCAGCTGGTCATCCTGCTCGTCGGGCTTGCCGCGATCGCCTTCGCCGTCGTCAAGACGGTGAACGACACGCAAGAGCACGTGATGCCGTCGCCCGCCTCGATCGTCGTGGCGGGAGGCTTCGCGATCGTCGCCGTGCTCGCGTCGGCGCGCGCGTGGGTCGCGTTGTTCAGCGATCTCGTTCCGACTCGTGAAGATCGCGCGGTACTGCGCGGCACCCTCTATCTCGCGCAGCTGACGAAGTACCTACCGGTTGGCGGCGTGGCCCAGGCCGCCAGCCAAGTCACTCTCGCGCGCTCGGTCGGAGTCCCGCTCAAGCGATCGACCGTCGCGGTCCCGGTCTCGGCCATCGGTGCGATCGCAGGTGCAGCAACGCTGGGTGCCGGCCTCGTGTTCGATACCAATCTGTCCGGCTGGGTGCGGCTCCTCGCGCTCGCCGGCTTGTCCTCGGTCCTTCTGCTGCGGCGTCAGTTCATGGCACGTGCGCTCGACCTCGCGCGCCGCTTCGTACGTCGCATCCCCGAGTCGGATCAACTGCCGACGCAGTCCGACATTTTCATGTTCTACGGCTGGACCACACTCACGACCGCGGCGTTGTGCACCGGTTACTCGGCGATGGTGTACTCGCTCGACCCGCACGTGAACCCGTACACCGTCTTCTGCGCGTTTGCGATGAGCTGGGTGATCGGATTCATCGCGGTTCCGATCCCGGCCGGCGTCGGCATCCGCGAGGTAGTCCTCGTGGCGTTGATCCCGGGCGTCGGGACGGCGCCGATCCTCGCGGCGTCGCTCGTGCTGCGCCTGCTCTCGATCACCGCCGAGCTTCTCGGCTTCGGCGTCAACCGCCTGGTGACGATGCGCCACCGCATGCGGGCGGTCGACGGTGGTTCGCGCGCGCCCGTGGATGCGGCGCCACCGCCGGAAGGCCGGACCGCGGTCTGAGGCCTCCCGGCGGGAGATCGGCGCAGCGTGTCGTGTCAGTCGTGCAGCTTCATGCCGAACGACGGGAACGACAGTGACATCGTGCCGTCGCTGTTGCACGTGAAGCCGGCCGCTCCGTGCAGACCCCATAGTCCGTCGACGTCGTCACCGGCCGAGCTGCCGAACTTCGACAAGTCGATCGAACCCGAGATTGGCTGACCGTTGAACGTGCCGGAGTACGACGCCGTGCCCGACAACGACGACCCGGTAAACGTAATCGTCGAACCATTCACCGAATACGTCCCGGTCGCGGTCGCGTTGACTGTCGCGGTCACATCCACAGGCGGGGACGTCATGACGACATGGACGCCCTGATCGGCCGTCAACTTCCAGGTGTGATCGCTGTTGAGCGCCAGGGTCATCCCTGTCCCCAACGGGGTCACCTTCGCGCTCCCGAGGAAGGTCGAGAGGAAGCCCGTGACCGTCTCGGAGCTCAGCGTCCAGGTGCCCTGCGGACAGTTCGGATTTCCCCCGCCGGGTGGCTGCAATGCCACCAGGTTGCACGCCCCCGCGAACGCGCTCGCCGCCACAACCAACGCGAGGACCGATGCACCACGACGAAGACGAGTAGGAACCACTATTCCCCCTTAGCTTGCGAATCCTTGTCTCACCCGCGCCACGCGCATTCTTCCTCTACGTGAGGGTTGCTGCCACCACGATGTCCATGCTCGGGAACGCGCCCGTACCCGTCCTCCCGGGGGCCAGACGTCAACCGGACATTCTTGACATGGCGTTGACTCGGTGCCGGTTCACCCGGGCCCCGCGTCCTGCCGCCACTTCCGGGCACGATCGATCTGCCGCGACGGCGGGCGATGCCGCCGGTACGCGTGCAAGCCGAACTGCACGGCCGTGAACACGAGCACCACGCCGACGAGGATGAGCACGAACGGCATCACGCACCTCGCGATCCGCCCACCCCGCGCGCGAGCCTACGGCGCGACGACTCCTGGAGGCCAGAGCGGGGGACGTCGCGCGTCGTGATTGCCGTTCATGTGCCATCTCACTGCGGTATGCGCGGTCAGATGGCGCGTGAACGATCACGCAACGCCGGGACACCGCTCGCCGGGTGCTCGTGCACCGCGTGCGGCGGCGAGACGTCGCGCGTCGAAGTCCACGAGCGCCGGCCCAGACGGATCAACACGCCGAGCGCCCACACGGCCACGACGGAAGCCGCGAACCACACGACGACGACGAGCTCGGCGACGTGAACCACGAACGCATCAGACCACCTCTCGGCCGAAATGTGTCGGATACCCGTTCCGACCACGGGCGTGGGTATCACGGTGAGGGCGCGGCCGTACAGGGCTGCGGGTAGCGTCGGCCCGGATGCCGCCGTCGAGCCCTCCGGGAGCCGGTCCGAGCGAGCCGGTGCTCCGGCATCGACGCGTGCTGTTCGGCATCGCGGCGTTCGCGATGGTCTTGTTGTTCGGCGTGTACCTGTGCGCAGTCCGCACGCCGTGGGGCCAGCGTCTCGATGCGACCGCCATCAGAGGCCGGCTCGTGCTGTCACGTCACGACATCCGCGTCGCGGCCCGGCTCCACACCACGATCGACATCGCGTCGGTCGCCCTGCTCGGCGGCGCGGTCGTGCTCGTCGCGTTCCTGCGCGGGCGCCGCCGCCTCATGCTCGGTGTGGGCGTGCTCATGATGGGGTCGCTGGCGACCACGGAAACGCTGAAACGGGTGCTCGGACGCCCGCGGCTCGCCGCCACCGACCCGCTGCGGTACCTGCCGACCTTCCCGAGCGGTCACACGACGATCGCCATGGCGCTGAGCGTCGGCGCGCTATTCGTCGCGCCCCGGAGGTACCGCACCGCGGTCGCCGTCGCCGGGGTCGTGTTCGCCGCCGCGGTGGGATGCTCCGTGGTCGTGACCGCGAGTCACCGCCCGAGCGACGCGATCGGCGCGACGCTGGTCGTCACCGCGTGGGCGGCGGTGATCGCCGCGTTCTTGCTGCGCGCCGAACCCTCCCGGGCGGGCCGGCCGGCCTGGCTGCGGCTCAGCCCGTGGATGGCGCTGGCCGGCATCTCGCTGCTGAGCGCGGCGTTCGTCATCGTGGTCGTCGTCGCGCTGGCCATTCACCGGGGGCGGCTCGACGCGATCGAGATCGGGCACGCTTTCGTCGGCGCCGCCAGCGCGATCGTCGGGACGATCCTTCTGTGCGTGGCGACCCTCTTGATCGCCCTCCACGACGTCGATCTCGATCGGCCGGGGCGCGGGCGCGCAGAGACGCGCACGCCGGCCGCCGTAACTGCGTCCTGACGATGCGGTGCTTGGGGGGCGGGAGTGGAGTGGGACCTGTCGTCACCGAGTGGATCAGCGGACAATGGCTCTACGTATGGAACCCACGCAGTTCAACTTGGCGCCACTCCACGTGCCCGCCTCGCTCAGGATAACGCTCTGTGTGGTCGCCGGGTACCCGAAACCGCGAATAGGGACCCTTCCGAAATCGGACGAATCGGTGTATTGCGCCCGCACGAACGGACGATGGCCGTTACGCCGGTTCACCTCGCGCCCGCTCGTCCATGATCTCGTCGGCGTAGCGACCGGACCGCAGCAACCGCGCCATGGCGCGCATCGGCCCGTCGACGTGGTGGAAGAACGCCTTGTACCCCTCGCACAGATAGTTGAGACCGTCCTCGCCGTCGGGCGTGCGGATGAACCGGTTGCGGGGGCACTCGCCGTTGCAGGCAAAGCGCACGTCGCACTCGCGGCAGTAGCGGGGGAGCGTGCCCGCCTTGGCCTGTCCGAACGCGCGTTGCTTCGGTGACGCGACGAGCTCGACGACGTGGGTCGTCGTGATGTTGCCGAGGCGGTAGTCGGGCTCGACGAAGTGGTCGCACGAGTAGACGTCGCCGTTGTGTTCCAACGCCAGCGCGTCGCCGCACGTCTCACGGAAGATGCACAGTCCCGGAGGCATGCCGAGCCAGGCGGCGAGCGCGGCGTCGAAGGTCGGGACGAACACGGTGCCGACGTCGCGCCGCACCCACTCGTCGAAGACGGCGATCAGGAACGCGCCCCATTGCTCGGAGCCGACGGTCCGGTCGGTGACGAGGTCGCCGTGCTGCACGTACAGCGGCCGCTCGTCGTCGGCGCCGCGCCACCCCCGGTTCGCGGCGTCCAGCTCCCCGGCCGTCGCCCGCTCGACGATCGGGATCAACTGGATGATGCGGGCACCCAGATCGTCGCGGAAGTGGCGGTAGACCTCGAGCGGATGGCCGGCATTGGCCGCGTTGACCGTGCACAGGATGTTGGTGTCGACGTCGTGGCGTTGGAGCAGATCCCACGCGGCGCGCACCCGGTCGTAGGTCGGGCGGCCGTGCTTGTCGACCCGGTACGCGTCGTGCATCGCCGGCGGACCGTCCATCGACAGGCCGACGAGAAAGTGCTCGTCGTGCAAGAAGCGCGCCCATGCGTCGTCGAGCAAGGTGCCGTTGGTCTGTATCGAGAGCTCGATCGCGCGGCCCCCCGCACACTCGCGTGCGTACGCAACCGCACGACGGAAGAAGTCGAGTCCGAGCAGCGTGGGCTCGCCGCCCTGGAACGCCAGAACGACCTCGGGCGTGCGGTGCGCCTCGATCGTTTGGCGGATCCATTCGTGCAGCACGCGATCGGCCATCCGGAAGCGGTCGCCCGGATACAACAATTCTTTCGACAAGAAGAAGCAATATGTGCAGTCGAGATTGCAGATCGCACCCGACGGCTTCGCCATGAGATGGAACGCTGGTGGCGCGCCGGGCGGGAAGGTCGGCGGCAGTGCCGGTCCGGCGGACCGGCCCAAGGCGATCGGCGTCTCGGTCACGTGTCCACAGCATCGCAGCCCGGCCCGGCGCCGCGGAAGTCGGACCGAAGGCCGTGTGCTAGGTGTCGTGCACGGTGCCGACGAGGACGCGACGATTCGACGAGCTCTGGTCGTTGTCGGTCCGCTCGATC
>DATMUX010000316.1:0-5415 GCA_035563695.1 Acidimicrobiia bacterium | reverse complement strand
CGATCACGTCATAGCTGGTCAAGCGAGCCCCCGAAGGTTTCGCTCCACGAGCACGCAGACCTCCCGATCCGCGAGCCCACGACCAGCACGCTCATGATTACAGAACGTCGCGCACCCGAACGGCGG
Source organism: Acidimicrobiia bacterium (assembly GCA_035563695.1). GTDB lineage: Bacteria > Actinomycetota > Acidimicrobiia > IMCC26256 > PALSA-610 > DATMUX01. The sequence goes on along the minus strand of DATMUX010000316.1, from coordinate 5,289 downwards.
ATCTGGAGGGGGTGTCGCGTGGTATCCGAGCGACGCATCTGGAGCGCCGTTCAGCGCGCGGTTGGGTCGGTGTTGGCGGCCTCGAAGTGTGCGAGTGTGCGGGCAACGTCGTAGGGCTCTTCTCGGTACGGGTCTCCGCGCCATTCGCTGCGCGCCGTGGTGAAGAAGTCGCCTCCGTAGACGTGGAGCGCGCCCGCGTATTCGCTCGTGGGATTGGTGACCGCGTGGATGCCGTCACTGCCGAGCAGGCACGCATCGGTCGGTGCGAGCGAACGGCCGCCGGCTTCGACGAGCGAGTCCCCGTCGCGTCGGAAGAAGGTGTTGTCCTCACCCCCGCTGAAGATCCCGATCACCGCGAACATGCGATGATCGTGCGGTCCGAAGCGCATGCCGGGCGCCCAGACCACGTTCAGGACGGTCAGGTCGTCCGAGACATGAAGCCGCTTGATTGCGGCCCGTTCGGGGGGCAGCGCCGCGAGCAGCGCTGATGGGTTCGCGACGGCGCGCGCCACGACTTCTTTGATTGCCAGGTGCGGGTCGGCCTCGTGGCGAGCGGCCACGCAGTCGCTGAGGAACACGTCGAGATCGAACATGCATCCCCCCGAAATGGTAAAATGGCTGTACGAAAGCACGGTACAACGCATGTACGATCTGGTCAATGGAAAAACCGCTGCTCACCACCCTCATCCGCCGGATCCACCTCGACATCCGTCGCGAGATCCACGCCGATCTCCGCGCCGCCGGTCACGCCGACCTGGCGATCGCACACATGTACGTGTTCCAAACCCCCGGCCCCGACGGCGCTCGCCCGACCGAACTGGCCGAACGCACGAACATGACCAAGCAGTCCATGAACCACTGCCTCGCGAAGCTCGAAGAGGGCGGTTACCTCCAACGCGTTCCATCGCCGACAGACCGCCGCGCCACCGTCATTCGCCTCACGCGTCGAGGCCGCGAGGTCCAGCGCATCATGCTCGAAAGCTCACGACGGCTCGAACGAGAATGGGCGCGCGCGTCCACACGACCCGAGATCGAACAACTCCGAACTCGCCTCACCAAGCTCGACCGGCTCAACCAGCAACCCGAGCCGACGCGGATCGGCAACGACGCATAAGTCCTGATGGAAGATGGGATGTACGCGCTGCGGGTGAATTCGTACGAGCGCATCCGGTCGCGCTCGCATCAACAGCATCGTTCGGGGCATGATGCGCCGGCTCATCGGGCGGGGAGGTCGCGATGTCGGGCAACCAGCGGGACGATTCGCGTGCGGCGTTGCTCGCCGTGCGCGACTTCCTCGGAGGTCCGACCCGCGCAGGCGGCGACGAGTGGTGCTTCGAGTTCGGAGACCATCTCCACAGCAACTGGGGCGCGGTATACGGCGGGGCGCTCGCCGCGGGGATTCTCGCGGTAGCGCGTGGTTCCGCACCAGATCGCTCGCCGCGCTCGCTCCATCTTCAGATCGTTCGGTCGGTGCCGAGTGGTGCGGCGTATGCCGCCGCGGTGCTGCGCCACTCGGGAAGGACGATCACAACTGTCCAGGTCGACCTCTACGAGGCTCGCCGCAAACTCGCCGCAATCGCATTGATCACCATGGTCAACCCCGAGTCCGTTGTGGCCGACCACCACGACACCACTGCCGGACCCCAGTTCCGTACGACGCCTGAACCCATTCTCTCCCCAACGCCGTTTCCGCCGATATCCGAGAGCCTGAAGATGGTTACCCACCATGACGGCGAACCAGTCTTGCTGCGCGCCGAGAACGTGCGGGCGAGCGTCGACGGCACCCCGGCCGGAGCGATCGAGTGCACGGTGCCGTGGGACGAGCTCGCCGTCACCGGCCCGGAAGCGGCGTGCCTTCTGGCCGACGCGGTGATCGGCACATCGCTACTTGGGTCGTTCATACCGATCGAGGATGTCGGACCGAACGCCGATCTGACACTTCGGTTCAGTACTGCGCCCGCCACCCGCGTCATCATCGGAGCCGCGACCATGCTGTCGGTTCAGCGGGGTACCGCGACGATCGGCATCGAAGTTCAGGCGGGTGACCAGCAACTCGCGCACGGACTGGCAACCTCGGTGCTGCCACGCCGAACCTGATCGAAGGCGTACACAACTGCCGGCCGGTGCTCGCTCCCGGGCGCTCGGTGGAGCAGGCTGTGCGGCGTGACCGGCCACCGCGTGGACACCTCGGATCTGCTGATCCGCGTCGAGGAGTCGTCGGATTGCGAGGCGATCGCCGGCGTAGTCGCTCGGGCCTTCGCATCGGAGGCCGAAGCGCGACTCGTCGAGGCGATTCGCGCATCGCCGAACTTCGCTCGCGACTGGTCACTGGTCGCGATCCGGCAGTCCCGCCTCGTCGGCCATGTCATGGTGAGCTACGTCGGCCTGCGCGATGGTGATGTGCTGCGCCAGATCCCGAGCTTGTCGCCGCTCGCCGTCGAGCCCGACATGCAGGGCAGGGGCGCCGGCTCTGCGCTCGTTCGTGCCGTCACCGAACGCGTCGACGCGGCGGGCGAGCCGCTCATCGTCCTGGAGGGAGCTCCGCGGTATTACGCGAGGTTCGGGTTCGAGTACGCGGTGCCGTTGGGTATCGAGATCGATCTGCCGGCGTGGGCTCCGGCCGAGGCGGCCCAGGTGCTGCGGCTTCGGACCTACGACGCCCGGATCCGCGGGAAGGTCGCGTACCCACCCGCGTTCGAGATCGTCGAAGACCGCTGACCGCCGCGAAACCTGACCGCCACGCCGGCACTGCCGATGGGCACTCGTAGTGGGTGCTCGGGTCACCGGCCCTGGGTGCGCAATCGGGGCTCCTGCATAATTCATGGCATGGACGAACCGGCCGAGCTGCGGCGCAACGGACATTGGAGAATGGCCGTTTGGGCCCTCCGCGCGGGGTACCTCGGGCTGACCGTCGCCTTCGTGGGCCTCATCGTGATGTCGTCGGGATCCACGCCGTGGGTACTGGCCGTCGGAGTGATCATCTGGCTCGCCACCGCCGTCGTCACCATGACCGGGTTCTTCTGGGCCCGGCACGAGCTTCCCGAGCCGCGACCCGGCTACTGGTCGATGCGGTTCATGCTCATCCACGACACCGTCCACGCGCGGTCGTCGGCTCAGCCGTCCTGACAACGCCGCGATTCACCGTCAGGGCGACAACGAGCGAGACAGATTGCTTCGTTCCGGCTCGTGACGTCGAAGGCCGATCGGCAATGAGTTGTGGCGTCAGGACCCCGGTCGAGTCATGGATCGGTTCGACTGATCTCGTCGTAGTCATGGAACTCGATGTCGTCGTCGAGGATCTCGCGTAGCCGCGCCGTGGACGCTTGCGTCTGGGGCCGTTCGTTGTTTCGGAGGGCTTCGTAGGCCGCGGACACGTCTGGATCGATCATGGCGAAGTCGGCGATGATGAGGTATCGATTTGGGTCGTTTCGGTCGGCGAGAACGCGCCCGCCCCTGTATCCGGCGATGTCGGAGTCTGCTTGTTGGATGTCCCACGCTTCGGCGAGTTCGAGAAGCTTCGCTCGGTCGCTGCATCGCACGGTCATCGTCTGAGTGAACCTGATATCCACAATTCCTCTTTTGGTGATGGTCGCGGGTTACGCGCGTCCGGGTCTGGTTGTCGTGGGTTTGGGGAAGAGAGTGGCCGCGATCGTCTTCTCCACGAAGACTGTGGCTTGGGCGGTAGTCCAGCGGCGCTCGATGACCAGCGTCCGGTACATGTCGTGGCTTGCGATCGCATAGATGACATCGCCGGCCGTCTCTGGTGTGAGTGACCGGCTGAAGCCCTTCTTGGTGGCGAGCTCGCGCGCGAAAGTTTGCTGTGTCTCGAGTTGCATGGCCTTGATGTCGCGGAGGAGTTGACCGACGTCGGCGTCGGCCGCGGCGGCCTGGATCACTCCGATGATGGGCATGACCCGCTCGATGATTTGCATTCCATTGTCGATGACGAAACGCAGAGCGCGACGGCCGTCGGGCTCGGCGCGCATCTCGGCGACCCATGGACGGTCGAGCACCGGAATCGGCGCGTCGTCGCCGACGACCGCGACATCGTGCGTGGCGCGCAGAATCGCGACCTTCGAACCGAAGCTGAGATACAGCGTCTGGAGAGCGACACCCGCTTCGTTCGCGATCGCCGCCACGGTCGTGTCGAGGTAGCCATGCTCGATGAACAGCCGCGTCGCCGCTTCAACGATGCGCGCCTTCGTCGCGGCGCCCCGCGTTCCCTTGCGTGATCCGGCCAACGAAATGCCCCTTGACATCCACGATCTTCGAACTAGAGTGACATTACATAATCAGACTCTAGCACAAGGGAGACGGTCATGCAGCCCCACGAGATGGACCGGTTGATCGAGACGCACATCACCGCCGAAGCGGCGGGGGATACCGCCGGGGCCGTGGCCGTCTACACCGACGACGTCGAACACGACGTGGTCGGCTTTCCGACGGGACCGAACCACGGCAAGAACGCCGCCCAAGGCTTCTACGACTACCTCGTGGAAAACTTCACCACCGAGGCAATGGTCCCGACGCACTCGTACTACGGCGACGACTTCTGCGTCATCGAACACGACTGCACCGGCACCGTGCCCGGCGAATTTCTCGGCGTCCCCGGAAACGGGCGACGCATCACCTTCCGGATGGTGCACGTCTTCGAGTTCCGCGACGGACTCATCAGCCGCGAGAACGTTTGGATCGACGGCGGCAGCGTGATCGAACAACTCACCACCCCCGAGTCGGCAACTGCGCTCGCATGAGCCGGGGTGCCGGGCGCGGATCACGCAACGCCACGACCGTGCCCGGCGCCATCGAGGCGACAACACGCCACGCCTTGGCAACAGCAGCCCCGATCAACAGTCGGTGACCTCATCGGCGTCGCGCCCGCCAGATCCACTCCGCGGGCCAGCGGTGTGCCCACCGCGGCGGCGCGAACTCGGTATACGTCGTCGTCGCGCCCGCCGGGGCGCTGAGCTCCAGTACGTCGTCGATCTCGAAGCCGTTCGTGCGCAGGAGCCGCACCCACGCACCCGGCGGGAGCGCCCAGTCGATGGTTCCGTCGCCGGTATCCATGCGGCCGAGCTCGGCATACGGGATCTGCAGCCGCCGGCTCTGGCGCTGCCGCGCGGGATCCCACGTGAGATACAGCAACGGGTGCGTGCAACAGAACGCGAGCACGCCACCCGGTCGCAGGACGCGCGCGCACTCCGCGACGATGACCGACGGCTCGCAGAAGCTGATCGCGCCGTGGTCGCAGAACACGGTGTCGAACGATGCTTCGCCGAACGGCAGCTG
>DATMUX010000315.1:0-2085 GCA_035563695.1 Acidimicrobiia bacterium | reverse complement strand
CGGAGAGCTCTACGACCTCGACGACGATCCGGGCGAGATCGTGAACCGCTACGACGACCCCGCGTACGCGGCCACGCGTGCCGAGCTGCTCGCGCGGCTCGACGACGTCATGAACCACGACGTCCGCAAGGAGCCGGTCGTGGGCCTCGTGGCCTGAGGGGCCGAAGAACCCGGAGCGACACGCCTCAGCGCCGGTATCCGCGCACGTAGCCGGGCAGCGCGGCCATGATGCCGTCGTCGGCGACCGGGGTGCCGAACTCGATCGCGCACGGGACGACGCCGGCCCACACGGGCATCGAGAGATCCTCGGTGTCGTCGATCGGTCCACCGGTGCGAACCTTGGCCGACGCCTCGGTGATCGGGAGCCGCAGGACGAGCGTCTTGCGCATCTCGGCGTCGGTCGGCGGGCGCGCATCGACCGAGCGCCCCGGCACCACGTGTTCCACCAACGCGCCGAGCGCGGCGCGCTTCTCGTCGTCGTCGGTGACGGCGTGCGCCGCACCGAAGATCATCGCCGAGCGGTAGTTTATCGAGTGGTGGAACGCGGATCGGGCGAGCACCAGACCGTCGATGAGCGTGATCGTCACGCACGCCTCGACGCCCTCGTCGATCGAACGCAACATGTGGTTCGCGGGCGCGCCGTGGAGGTAGAGGCGATCGTCGATGCGCGCGTGGATCGTAGGAACGACCCACGGGCATCCGTCGACCGCGAAGCCGACGTGGCAGATCAGCGCTTCGTCGACGATCGCGTTGATCAGGCCGGCGTCGAACGATCCGCGCTCGGCGAGGCGGCGTACACGGGTGCGGTCGGTGGGCGCGAGCTGCATCGGGCCACGGTACGGGGCGGGGCGGGAGTCTGCGAGCGATTTCCGGACGGCAAGGCGGCTGCCGTTCGTCAGGGCGCGCGCGATCCCGCGCTCGCGGCGCGGGCGAGGTCGTCGACCATGCGCTGGATGATCTGGTGGACCCGGCGCCGGGCGACGGGCGCGAGCAGCGCGAAGACGTCGAACCGCGACCGCCATTCGATCGCGGTGCCATCGCCGGCCGCGGTCAGTGTGACGTCGGCGCGGTAGTTCTTCAGCCCCCGGATGCCCGAGAGCAGGGCGTAGGCGTAGTGACCCGGCGGCTCGAACGCGAGCACCTCTTCGCGCGTCCGGAACTTCCCGGTCGCGTACTCGTGGATCGCGCCGCGGCCGTGCGGCGCGGGGTCTCCCGGCCGCTCGACGTCGACGCTGTCGAACATCGACCAGTCGGACCAGTGATCCTTGGCGGCGAGCACCGCCCACACCCGCTCCGGGGGCGCGCTCGAACGCCCGTTTGCCGTGACCTCGACCATGCGTGGGAGAGTACCGGCATGGACCGAGTGCGAATCGGAATCGTCGGCGCCGGCAACATCGCGACGTTGAACGTGCCCGGCTACCTGGAGCACGACCAGTGCGAGGTCGTCGCGTTGTGCGACCCCCGCGCCGAGGTGCTCGAACGGCGCATGCAGGAGTGGGGAATCGGGCGCGGGTACCAGAAGATCGATGAGATGCTCGCGCTCGACGACATCGACGCGGTCGAGATCCTCAGCCCCACGCCGCTGCACGCCGAGCACACGATCGCGGCCTTGCAGGCCGGCAAGCACGTGTCGTGTCAGAAGCCGATCGCCAACGACGTCGCCGATGGCCGGCGGATGCTCGAGGCCGCGCACGAGTCGGGTCGCACGTTGCGCGTCACCGAGAACTGTTGCCACTACCCGCCGCTGCGCAAGGCGCGCGACCTCATACGCGCCGGCGCGATCGGGACGCCGACCGTTGTTCGCATCAAGACCGTCGTCGGCCGCACCGAATCGGCGTTCCAGGCGAACCTCGACCCGGCGGGCTACACGTGGAGGTTCAACGCCGAGAGTCCCGGCGGTCACCTCTTCGACGACGTCATGCACAAGTACGCGATGGCGCTGTGGCTCGTCGACAGCGATATCCGCAGCGTTCAGTCGATCGTCCGGCAGGGCCCGCTGTTCTTCGAGGCGCCGGCCGTCGCGCTCTTCGAATACGAACGCGATGATCTGCTCGGGATGATGGAGGTGTCGTACGCGCCCGACAT
>DATMUX010000314.1:0-7390 GCA_035563695.1 Acidimicrobiia bacterium | reverse complement strand
ACCCGCCTCGGGCTGCGGCGCTCCCGTCGCCGGCTCGCGCTCGTGGAGGCGACACCGAAGGCGATCCTCGCCGACCTCGGGACCGGGTCGGGTGCTATCGCGCTGGCGCTCGAAGCCGAGCTTCCGGACGTCGAGGTCTGGGCGACCGACGTCAGCGACGACGCGCTCGCGGTCGCGCGGGCCAACGTCGCGGGGTGCGCGGCCGTGCGGGTGCGCATCGCCGAAGCCGGTTCGTGGTTCGCGCCGCTGCCCGGCGGGTTGCGCGGCGCGCTGCGCATGGTCGTCACCAATCCGCCCTATATCGCCGAGGACGAGGTGGCGTTGTTGCCCGCCGAGGTCGCCGGGTACGAGCCGCGCGGGGCGCTCGTGTCGGGCCCGACCGGTACCGAGGCGATCGAGTCGCTCCTCGCCGAGGCCGTCGATTGGTTGAGCGACGACGGGGTGTTCGTCTGCGAGATGGCCCCGCATCAGACGGCCGCGATGTACGACCGCGCCGAGGCAATCGGCTTCGACGCGGTGTTCGTCCGTCACGACCTTGCCGGCCGGGCGCGCGTGCTCGTCGCGCGGCGCGGGTAGCGTCGGGTCGTGCCCGACGACGAGCTCGACGTCGACGCGATGCTTGCCCGGTTCCGGGAGCGCGCCGAGGCGGTGCGCGAACGCCCGCTGCCCCCCGTCGCGGGAGTGGAGCGGCAGCGATTCCTGGAGCAGGCCCAGCTCGACTTCCAGGACTTCGCGATCATCGGCGACGCGGCCTGGTCGTTCGACGACGGCGTCCTCACCCTGCGCATCGACCTCCGCCCATGATCCTCCCAACTGCGGGGAGCGTGGTGGGCGGTATACGCCCATGATCCTCCCAACTGTGGGGAGCGTGGTGGGCCGTATACGCCCATGATCCTCCCGACAGTTGGGAGCGTGGTGGGTCAGAGCGGTTGGAGGAAGGCGCGGTCGATGGCGACCCACAGCGTCCGCGAGAACGGGAACGCCACGATCGGTCCGATCACCATCACGGGCACGAGCAGGGCCAGCAGCGGCGCGACGGGAATGTCGGGCGCGGTCGCGACGATGACCGCCACGAACGCGACGGCGAACAATCCACCGACGAGGACGAGGTTTACCGCGAGCGCACCCACCCAGTAGCCCTCCTCGCGCTCGAAGTGCAGCCCGCACGTCGGGCAGTCGGGAACCATCGTGAACCAGCGGTGGAACAGGTGCCCGTGGCCGCATCGAGCGCACCGACGCGTCGCCCCGCGCCAAAGGATGCGAGCGCGCGCGGGCCTCGTCATGCGTGGGCCGAGTTCACCGTGCCGTCGTTCGTCACCTTGACGCGCCGGCCCTCCCACACCTCCGTCGTGATCGCGTCGAGCATCCCGACATCGCGGCTGTTGGCCAGAGCGCGCCGGCCGTCGTCGGTGAGCAGGGCGAGGATCCCGACCGCGGGCGTGCCGTCGCGCTCGAAGCTGACCGAGGTTCCCTCGATCGTGCACACCTCGTCGACGAGGCCCGCGGGCGAACGGCTCGGCCGCGCCTCGATCTGCGCGTGCACGTCGACGGGCTGGAACGCGCGCACGGGGGGCCGTGCGGACCACACGCCGAGAGAGTGCTTGCTGACGTACCACCCGAGCGCGGTCGTGAGCCCGAAGCTCTCGGGATCGGCGCGCAATACGTCGACCATGCACGCGATCCCATGCGTGGGATAGTTGTTGACCGGTCCGCCCGCGAACCCGAGCCCGCCCGTGACCGTGAGCGCGCGCGAGTCGCCGGCGGAGATGCCGAGCGCGCGCCGGCCGATCTGCACGGCAGACGGGAAGCACGAGTAGAGATCGAAATGCGCGACATCATCGATGTCGACAGCGGCCGAGTGCAGCGCTGCGGCGCCCAGCGCGGCCGTCGCGGGCGACTCCGTGAGCGTCCACCGTTCGGTCACGTAGTAGTGATCGTGCGCGTCACCCCCGGCGTGCAGGAACACCATGCGATCGTCGCTCACCCCCGCGGCATGTGCGGCTTCGTACGAGCACAGCAGCACCGCAGCGCCCTGGTCGACGTCGATGTTGGCGCACATGAGCTTCGGATACGGGAAGGAGACCATGCGGTTGTCGGCGGATACGGTGCGGATCTGCTCGGCGGAGTATGCGCGGCGCGACCACGCATGCTCGTTGCCCGCGCTCACCGCGGCGAATCGCGCCCAGAGCTCGCTCACGTACCGCTGGTGCTCCTCGACGCCGTGGCCCAGCTCGGCGCGCAGTGCCGTTTCGAAGAGCGGGTACACCATGGTCGGCGCGGCGGCCAGGTGTACGGACTCGTAGTCGCTCGCTCCCGGACGGTTATCGCCGAGCACCCACGGACACGGCTCGTCGCCGCCCGTCTCCCACGTGAGGTTCACGCGCGGCTCGCGGCGCGCACGCCAGCGTGTATGCATGCTCTCGGCGCCGCCGACCAGCACGACGTCGCACTCGCCCGCCTGAACGCGTCGCGCGAACTCGTTGACCAGCAGTTGCGGGCTGTTGCCGCCGACGGTCGACAACGCGGTTGCCCGCGGCTCGATGCCGAGCCCGCGCGCGAGCAGCGCACCCGGATCCGGGTAGCGCCACGATCCGATCGCCGCGATCGCGACGATGTCGACGCGCGCGAGCAGCGATGGGTTGGCTCCGGTGTCGGTCTCGGCCGCGCGCGCGGCGTCGGCGAGCAGGTCGATCGGTGCCCGCGCGTCGCTCGGGGGCACGCGCTCGCTCGTCTGACCGACACCGACGATGACCGGGGCCCGAGGATCGATCGTCACGAATGCGCACCCTACCGGTCGAGGTCGTCGCGACTCTCCATGAGCACGGGCCACGACGGCTCGCCCGGTGCCGCGCTGTCGCGGCAGATCGAACGGTACCGGCACGTCCGGCAGACGTCGGCATCGGCGACACCGCGCCAGTCGTCGCCCTCCCACATGCGCGCGACGGCCGCGCGCAGCTCCTCTTCGACGTCGGCGAGCGTGTCGTCGTCGACCTCCCAAGGTTCGGGGTCCTCGTCGACTTCGGCCTGCAGGTACTCGTACCGCAAGCGCAACCGAAGCCCGCGCGCTCGCGCGGCGTTGCCGAGCGTGAAGGCCTGCACGTGCGCGGCCGCGATGTCGGCGACGCGCTCGGTGAAACGGCGGCCCGTCTTGTAGTCGCGCGCGTCGAGCAGGCCGTCGTGCACCCAAACGGCATCGATGCGCGCGGTCGCCATGAACATCGGTGCCGGCGCCCGGTGGAACCGGGCGAAGTCGTGTTCGTGGGCGTGTCCCTGCGCCGCCTGTGACGGGCAGCGTCGCGCGTGGCGGGCAATCGAGTCGCGCACCGACGCGGTATCGAAGCCGTGTGCGGCGAGCACGTCGGCGACGTGCGCATCGTCGTGACACGAACCCGACGTGTGGATCTTCCAGAGCATGTCGTGCACGAGCAGCCCGTGATCCGACGACGGCGCGGGATCGCTCGCCGGGACGCCGAGCAGCGTGCCGCAGTAGAGGAGGCGCGGGCAGCGCGTGAAATCCTCGTACGCGCTCGGTGTGATCGAGACGATGTCGGGCAGGAGCCGGGACGCGGCCATCGTTACCCGCTGTGCGCGCTGCAGCCGGAGACGAACGCGCAGCCTTGGCAGTCGGCGCCCGCTCGAGGCCGCGCGTCGGACGCGAGCTCGAGCAGGGTCGCGACGCGCGCGCTCATCCACTCGTGCGCCTCGGCCCGGGCCGGCTCGACCTCGGGCGTGGTGACGCTCGAACGATGCTCGATCACGTCGACCGTGACGATGCGCAGGTTGTGGGGAGCCCATTGCTCGGTGCGCAGCAACGCGACGCGCTCGTCGACCGCGTCGGACATCGGCCGCCCGCCGCGCCGCCCGCCGACGATCAGCTTGCGCAGCTCGCGCTCGCCGCCGTCGAGCTCGGCGGCGATACCGATGGTCGCGACGAGCTCCACGCCCAACGCCGCCAGCGGTGTGCGCCAGCCGAGATCGACGACGCGCGCCGGCGACGCGCCGAACTCGGCGAGGTAACCACGTGCCGCCGCGCGATAGAGCGCGCGCTGCTCCGGCGGGAGCTCCTCCGGCTCGACGAAGGCCCGGGGCTCGGGCGCGCCCGGCGTGCTCTGCGCGAGGCGGGCGTCGGCCTCGATGCGGTTCGACACCGCGAACCGCATGTCGGACGACCGGTTGGCGTGGCGCTTCCCGCCGCGCAGCTCGTGCGCCAGGCGGCGCCGGCACAGGTCGTCCGCCCGGCGCAGCAACGACGGCGTGACCTGCGGAAGCTCCTCGCCGTCCATGCTGACGAACGCTATCCGGCGGGTGCGCCAACGTCGCAGGAACATTCCGCACGGCTGGGTACACTCGGCTCCGGATGCGCATCGCTATCGGCAGCGACCACGCAGGGTATCCCCTGAAGCAGCACCTCGTACAGGTGCTGAAGGAGCGCGGTCACGACGTCGACGATCTCGGCACCGATTCCGAGGATCCGGTCGACTATCCGCCGTATTGCGCGGCGGTCGCACGGGCGGTCGTGCGCGGCGACTCCGACCGCGGGATCGTGCTGGGTGGCAGCGGCCAGGGCGAGCAGATCTCGGCCAACAAGGTGCACGGTGCCCGAGCCGCGTTGTGCAACGACCTCTATACCGCGCGCATGGCACGTCAACACAACAATGCGAATGTGCTCTCGATCGGGGCGCGCATCGTCGCGCCGGCGCTGGCGGAGGAGATCCTGCAGATCTTCCTCGACACGGGCTTCGACGGAGGCCGTCACGAACGGCGCGTGCGCGAGATTGCCGAAATCGAACGTGAGGAGTCGCGATGACGAGCCCGTTGGAACGTACCGATCCCGACGTCGCCGAGATCATCCGGCGTGAGCGCGAGCGGCAGAACACCACGATCCAGCTGATCGCGTCCGAGAACTTCACGTCGCCCGCCGTGCTCGAGGCGCAGGGCTCCGTGCTCACCAACAAGTACTCCGAGGGCTATCCCGCGAAGCGCTATTACGGCGGCAACTACGTCGTCGACGACGTCGAGAACCTGGCGCGTGATCGGGCGTGCGCGCTGTTCTCCGCCGAGCACGCGAACGTGCAACCGCATTCGGGTGCCAATGCGAACATGGCGGCGTACATGGCGCTGCTCGAGCCGGGCGACAAGGTCATGGGCATGCGTCTCGACCAGGGCGGTCACCTCACGCACGGCTCGCCCGTCAATTTCAGCGGCCGCATGTACGACTTCGTCGCGTACGGCGTCGACGACGACACCGAGACGCTCGACTACGACGTCATCCGCGACCTCGCGGTGCGCGAGCGTCCCCGGCTGATCATCGCGGGTGCGACCGCTTATGCGCGCACTATCGACTTCGCGGCCTTCCGCGCGATCGCCGACGAGGTCGGGGCCCTGTTGCTCGTCGACGCGGCCCATATCGCGGGCCTCATCGCGGGGGGCGCGCATCCATCGCCGCTCCCGCTCGCCGACGTCGTCACGTTCACGACGCACAAGACGCTGCGCGGCCCGCGCGCCGGTGCGATCCTGTGCCGGACGCAGTACGCGGCGGCGATCGACAAGGCCGTGTTCCCCGGGCTCCAGGGCGGCCCGCTGATGCACGTGATCGCGGCGAAAGCCGTCGCGTTCCACGAGGCCGCGCAGCCGTCGTTCCGTCAGTATGCCGCCGACGTCGTCACCAACGCGCAGGCGCTCACGGCCGCGCTGGCCGACGAGGGTTTCCGCATCGTGTCGGGCGGTACCGACAACCATCTGATGCTCGTCGATCTCCGGCCATTCGGAGTGACGGGGAAGGCGGCGCAGGAGGCGCTCGACCGGGCGGGGATCACGTGCAACAAGAACGCGATTCCGAACGACCCCGAGAAGCCGTTCGTCACGAGCGGCCTTCGGCTCGGGGCGGCGTCGTGCACGACGGCGGGCATGGGCCCCGACGAGATGCGCGAGATCGCCACACTCATCGGGCTGGTGCTGCGGTCCGTCGACGACGAGGCCGTCGCCTCCGACGTGCGGGAGCAGGCCAATCGCCTGTGCTCGAAGTTCACGCCCTACCCCGAGGCGTGAGCCCGAACGTATGAACTGCAAGCGCAGTGTTGTTCGGGCCGGCCTGGGGCGGCGAGCGGAGCGACCGGAGGGCGCGAGTGAGCTCGCCGGAGTCCTGAGCGTCAGCGAGCCGGGTATCCCGGCGAGCGGCGAAGGCGACAAAGAATTGCGCGTGGGGCGGCGAGCGAGTGAGCTCGCCGGAGTCCTGAGCGTCAGCGAAGGCGACAAAGAGACATGACCGGCTACGCGGTCGTCTGCGCGGTTGCCCTGGCGACGACGCTGCTGCTCACACCTCTGGTGCGGGTGCTCGCCGTGCGCTTCGGCGCGGTCGTGGCTCCGTCGTCGGACGCGCGTCACGTGCACACTCGTCCGACCCCGACGCTCGGTGGTGCCGCGATGTTCGTCGGGTTCCTCGCGGCGATGGCCGTGGCGTCGCAGATGCGCCAGTTCCACGAGATGTTCCAGTCGAACTCGGAGCCGTTCGGCTTGATCCTCGGCGCCGGTGTGATGTTCGGCGTCGGGGCGCTCGACGATCTCATCGACGTGTCGCCGCCCGCGAAGGTCGCGGGTCAGGTGGTCGCGGCGAGCTTGCTCGCGATGTACGGCGTCACGATGTTCTACTTCCGGATGCCCTTCAACATGTTCCACACCGACACCGTGGTGCTGAGCTCCGATCTCGCGCCGTTGGTCACCGCGTTGTGGGTCATCTTGATGACGAATGCCGTCAACCTCATCGACGGTCTCGACGGGCTTGCGGCCGGCGTCGTCGCGATCGGCGGCGCCGGGCTGTTCCTCTTCGCCGACCGGCTGTTCAAGCAGGGTTTCCTCGACGGCTCCAACATCGGTCCGCTGGTCGCGATCATCGCGGTCGGCGTCTGCGTCGGCTTCTTGCCGTTCAACTGGCACCCGTCGAAGATCATGATGGGCGACGCCGGCGCGCTGTTCCTCGGTGTGTTGCTCGCTGTGCCGACCATCACGATCGGCGGACGAACGGACCACGCGTTCTCGGGGAACACGTTCTTCTTCTTCGGTCCGCTGCTCATCCCGGTGTTGATCCTCGGTGTCCCGATCATCGACACCGTGTTCTCGTTCCTCCGCCGGCTCGTGCACCGCCAGCGCTGGCACCAGGCCGACGCCGGGCACCTGCACCACCGGCTGATGCGGCTCGGGCACGGCCCGCGGCGGACGGTCGTCATCCTGTGGGCGTGGACCGCCTTGCTGTCGGGTGTGGCCCTGTTGCCGACGTACACGAAGGAGGGCAACGCGCTGGTGCCCTTCGTGGTCGCCGCGCTCGCTTTGCTCCTGCTCGCGTGGTTCCACCCCGGTATCCGGGGCCGCCGTGAACGCCGAGAGCGCGCGCGGC